>CAYOTD010000023.1:0-16148 GCA_964406685.1 uncultured Solibacteraceae bacterium
CGGCGTCCCAGGATCCTGGCGGTCACCCCGGGGCTCGGGCGGATCGTGGGATTGCACGTGGGAACGGTGAATGCGCGGGTCGTGGTCACCGACATTGCGGGCACTGTGATGGCCTTCCTCAAGGCGCCCAGCCTGGCGCAGTCGGGCCCGGATGCCGCCTTGTCCCACCTGAACGACTTCGTCGCCAAGGCGATCGCACAGGCCGGGGTCCGGATGGAGGAGTTGTTGGGAATCGGCGTCGGGATCTCGGGAATCCTCGATCGCGGCACGGGAACCATGCTCTCCTGGCCGAAGGTTCCCAGTTGGAAGAACGTGCCGGTGCTGAGCGCGATCACGGCGCGGTTTCCGGTGCCCGTGAAGCTGGAGGATACCCCTCGTGCCATGGCGCTCGCCGAGAGGCGGTTTGGACGCGCGCGCAACGAATCCGAATTCCTGTACGTGATGATCGGGGCGGGCGTCGGTGCCGCACTCATCCTGGGCGGCCGTCCCTACACCGGCAAGGACGGATTTGCCGGCGAATTCGGCCACATCGCGTCGGGTCCGGACGGGTTGGTGTGCGACTGCGGGAACCGGGGCTGCGTGGAGACCCGGGTCTCGGCGTGGGCTCTGGTCCACAAAGCGCGGGAAGCGCTCTCGCAGGGACTGCGAAGCGAACTCTGGCACATGTGTGCCGGCGATCCTCAGCGAATCTCGGTCGAGCTGATCGCGCAGGCGGCCGATGCGGGCGACCGGTTCTGCCTGCGGCTTGTCGAAGAGGCGGGCGTCGCGCTGGGGGAGGCCATGGTCTGCCTGGTCAACCTGCTGAACCCGGAACTGGTGGTCCTGGGGGGAGGGGTCGTGGCGGCTCTCGGCCGGCGGCTTCTCGATCCCGCCAGCCGCATCGTGCGGGAGCGGGCCCTGGCCCAGGCCGTCCATTCGCTACGCATCGAGCTATCCGGCTTGCAGGAAGCCGATTGGGCCCTTGGCGCCTCACTGCTGGTCGCCGAAGACGCCATGACCCGCGCCTTCCGCTCATGGAGCAAGAGCGCCGCGGGAGCCCGCCGGCGCCGGCCCGCCGGTCACGCGCCGGCATAGCGCCCGGCGAAGGAATCAGAGCAGCAGAACGGCCTTGATGACTCCGTCGGCCTTGGCTTCCATCAGGCTGTAGGCCGTGGCGGCCTCCTCGATCGGGAAGCGGTGCGTGATCAGAGGCTTCAACCTCAGAGCGCCGGAGTCGACCAGGCCGATCACCTCTTCCCAACCCACCCGGTCGCTGAGCGCGCCGAAAACGGTCAGGTCCTTCAGCACCACTTGGTTCAGGTCGAACTGGCTGAGCGGCTCCGTGTAGACGCCGTAAAGCAGCACGCGCCCGCCCGGTGTGGCGATCCGCACGGCATCCGTGGTGCTGCGGGGGGTTCCGGCGCAGTCGACGACAAGATCGATACCCTTCCCGCCGGACTCCGCGGCCGCGGCCGCGGCCAAGTCTTCTTCCGCCACGGCAACGTAGCGGTCCGCCAGGCCAAGACGCCGCGCCGCCGCCAAACGTCCCGGGGACCGGCCGCAGAGGATCACCTTGCCGGCGCCCATCAGGCGCGCAATCTGGCAGGCGATCAGCCCCGCCGGACCGTGCCCCAGTACCAGGACGCTTTCGCCCGGATGGACGCCGCATTTCCGCAGAGCGCCCCAGACCTCCGCATCCAGAATCGCGGCCTCTTCGTAAGAGATGCGAGGACCCACCGGGTACACGTTCCTCTCCGGGGCCAGCAGGTAGTCCTGGCAACCGCCGTCGGCGGTGATACCCAGCTCATAGCCGGAGGTGCAGAACTGCACGCTTCCCCGGCGGCAAAAGTGGCAGGCGCCGCAGCCGACAACGGAGTCCAGGGTAACGTTCTGCCCGGTGCGCAATCGCTGAACGCCTTCCCCCACGGCCACGACGTCGCCCGCGATTTCATGCCCCAACACGCGCGGAGGCTGCGCCGCCGGGAAATGCCCATTGAGGATGTGAAGATCCGTCCCGCAAAGCCCGACGGCGCGGACCTTGACCAGTACCTGGTTCGGACCAGGCGCTGCCGGCTCGCCGTGGAAGGTCTGTAAGGCGAACTCGTGCCCGCCACACCAGACCAGCTTTCTAGAAACGTCCGGACCACCGAACATGGTGCTTCGATTCTAGCTCCGAAGTTGGGACGCTGTAAAGCAGATTGTTGCAAATCGCTATCAAGTATGCTTTCAGATGCCCATCATACGGAACAGTTATGATGAAATATAAAGAAGTCTCTTGACAGGAATCCTCGACGGAAGTAACATTTGATGGAACGGAACAGTCTCGTGCTGCACATGACCGCACTCGCCGAGAGGTTCACCGACAGCCGGAGCAGACGGACCGCCGCCGTGTCCCGGCTTCTTTGCTTCTGCCTTGGCGCGGTGGTTTGGGCAGCAGCCGCGCCGGTCGCCGACTCCCGCTCGCGCCTTTCCCTCGACGGGGAGTGGAAGTTCCAACTGGACCGCCACGACGCCGGCCAGCGGGAATCCTGGTTCGCGCGGCCGGACAAGTTCACCTCGAGGATCACGGTCCCCGGCTGCTGGCAGGCGCAGGGATTCGGCGATCCGGTGGGCGTGCTGCGCCACCACTACGAAGGCGCTGCCTGGTATGGACGCGAAGTCGAGGTGCCGGCCGGGTGGCAAGGGAAGAGAATCGAACTCGTGGTGGGCGGCGCGTTCACCTATACCTCGGCTTACGTGAACGGGTTGCCCGCCGGGACGCACGATGGCTTCAGCACCGCCTTCCGCTTCGATGTTACGCCGCTGGTCAAACCCGGAGCGCGCAACCTGCTGGTTCTCCGCATCGCGAACGTGAAAGACCCGCTCCAGCCGCAACGCCGCCACCTCACGGCGCGAGACACAACCGATCTGAGGGGCGCGCTGAATCTCGCGGCGCCTTGGGGCGGCATCTACGGCAAGGTCGAGTTGCAGGCGCACGCCCCCGCCTGGGTGGATCGCGTTGCCATCACCAGCGAGATTCACAATCCGCGGGCCGGTGTGGAAGTGTCTCTGCGGAACGGCGGCGCGGACCTGACGCAGGCGGAGTTGGAAGTGAGCATCGCGCCACGCGGCGGCGAGCCGGTGGCTCGCCAGACGGTGTCCGTCTCTCTTCCGGCGGGGACGGCGCGGACCGCGGCGGTTCAGATCGCCGTGCCCGGCGCCCGGCTGTGGTCGCCTGATTCCCCCGTGTTGTACGAGGCGCGCATCGCCCTGCGGCAGGGCGCGCGCGTCGCGGATGTTGTCTCACAGACGTTCGGCTTCCGCGAGGTCAAGGCCGACGGTTCCCGCCTTCTGCTAAACGGCAAACCGGTCTACCTGCGCGGATACGGGGACGACAGCTCGGAGATGCTCACCGGCGCGCCTCCCCATTCGAAAGACGTCTATCTCGAAAGGATGCGCATCGCGAAGCAACTCGGGTTCAACGCGGTGCGGTTCCATTCTACCGCGCCCGTGGCGGAGTGCTTCGAGGCGGCCGACGAGGTGGGTATGCTGGTGGTCGCGGAGCTGCCCGTGGTCTACCAGGAATTTCTGTTGCCGCACAAGGAACTGCTCCGCCAGGAACTGATCCGCATCATCGACGCCCATCGCAATCATCCTTCCTGGTTCTTCTTCACCCTGGGCAACGAGTTCGGATTGCAGCGTATCCCGGACGAGCGCGGCAAGGAGGTGTTCCTGGACACCGTCCGCGAGCTGGTCTCTCTCGCCCGCGGCCGCTACCCGGGCATGCTGGTCTCTTCCAACTCCGGCTACCTGGTCCCGCCGATGGACATTGCGGTTCCCTACCGCGGCCTGGCGGAAGGACTGCCGAACCTCAAGCACGAATACGGCGCCTACTACTGCACGCTTCCGGATGTCTCCCTGATCCCGAAGTTCACCGGTGTGTTCGAACCGCTGTGGCTCCGGACCGCGAAGACGTGGATCGACTCGCACGGCCTGGCCGCCGAGTATCCGGGCTATCTGGCAAGTTCCGGCCGGTTGTTCGCGATTGCGGTCAGGGCCTACCTGGAGAAGCTCAGAAGCCTGTCCGAGTTCACCGGCTACTTCTACTGGCTGATTAACGATTTTCCCGGCGGCACGCTGGAAGGCGGCGAGTGGAACTGGGGCTGGCTCGACCTGTTCTGGCAACCCAAGCAGATCTCGCCCGAAGACGGCCGGCGGATGAACGCCGCGGTCCTCCCCCTGATCGATCTGCCGGTGGATTCCCGCACCTTCTGGCTGGAAGACGGCGTGACCGTCGAGGTGTCCGTGTCGAACTTCGGCGACGCGCCGATTCAGACCGGCAAGCTCGTCTGGGAGTTGACGGGGGGACAACGGAAGCTCGCTTCCGGGGAATCCGCGATCTCACCGCTGCCGCTTGGGACGATCTCGAAGGCCGGCCGCGTCCGGATCGGCGCGCTGGCCGGCGCGGAAGCGATCGAAACGGAACTGGCGGTCTCCATCGAGTCGGGGCAGCAGCGGTACGGGAACCGGTGGAAGCTGTGGGGATTTCCGCGAGCCGGCCTGGCGCGTTCCTCCGCGATGCCGGTCCGCAGCATGGTCAAATCGGCGGACCTGAAGCGCTGGTTCCCGTTCCTTCAGGACGCCGCTGCCGGCGATGCCGCGGGAGCGCTGGTCGCCTCCGACTTCCATCCGCGCGTGATGGAGACTCTCCGCGCGGGCGGACGGGTCCTGCTGCTGGCCGAACCGGGACGATTCGGCGGGCGCACAACCTATTTCCCGGCCAGCTTCGGCGGAGGCCTGGGCCTGCGCATCGACAAAGCCCATCCGGCCTTGCACGGCTTTCCACACGACGGCTTCCCCGACTTGCAGTTCTACAATCTGCTGGAGGGCGGCTCGCAGGTCGATCTTGGTCCGGCCCCGATCGTGGGCGGGCTCCGCATGACGCGCGCCAAGCCGGACAACCTTCTGTCGCGCGTGACCTTTCTTTCCGAGGCCAGGGTAGGGAAGGGAAGACTTCTGCTTTGCGGGCTGAGTATCCGCCCGAACCTCGATGGGA
Organism: uncultured Solibacteraceae bacterium; assembly: GCA_964406685.1. GTDB lineage: Bacteria > Acidobacteriota > Terriglobia > Bryobacterales > Bryobacteraceae > JACQZT01. The sequence goes on from CAYOTD010000023.1 coordinate 5,015, forward strand.
CCAGGCCGGAAGCGGTGTACCTGCTCGACCGGCTGTTGCGCTACCTGGTGAGCGCCGGGTTCCAGCCGGCGGCGGAGATTGCCGGAGAGCGCATCGACGAAATCCGCGTGCCGTACACGGAGATGATTCACTAACCCCCGCCCTGGGGGAACGTTGTCGCGCCGCATGCCGGCAAGTCCGGTGCGGTGGAGGATTCAGGGGAACACGATGAATGCACGATTCTGTTGTCTCGCCATCCTAATCGCGGCGGCGGCGGGAGCCGCCTTCGCGCAATCGTCGGAGATCACCGGGCAGGTGACCGATTCCAGCGGCGCGGCCATCGCCGGCGCCAACATCACCGCCCGGCACGTGAGCACGGGAATCGCCCGCAACAGCGTGACCAACCAGGAGGGTTACTACACCTTCCGGCTGCTGGGCTCTGGTGCCTACGAGCTGATGGCGCAGTCGGGCGGGTTCAAGTCGGTCACGCGCTCCGGCATCACGTTGGAAATCGGCCAGATCGCCCGCGTCGACTTCCGCCTCGAGGTGGGCGAAGTGCGGGAACAGGTCATGGTGCAGGACACCTCTCCCATCCTGCAAACCGAGAAGGCCTCGGTGTCGCAGTTGGTCAGCCAGCAGTCCGTGTTGGACCTGCCGCTGAATGGCCGCAACTTCACCACCCTGGCGACTCTTGTGCCCGGCGCCATCGGCGGGACCGGCTCGAGCTGGGCGGACACGGCCAGCGTCCGGGTCAACGGCATGCGCGACTCCAGCACTTCGTTCATGATCGACGGGGTCAGCGCGACCAACCAGACCTTCAGCGGCACCTCGCTCACCCCGCCGCCGGATGCCATCCAGGAACTCAAGGTCCACACCAACAGCCTGTCGGCCGAGCACGGCCAGGCGGGCGCGGTCATCGAGGTGCAACTGAAGTCGGGGACCAATGAACTCCACGGCGGAGCCTACGACTTCCTGCGGAACGACAAGCTGGATGCCCGGAACTTCTTCGCACTAACCAAGGCGCCGCTCAGGCAGAACCAGCTTGGCGGCCAGCTCGGCGGCCCCATCATCAAGAACCGCACGTTCATCTTTGGCGCTTACGAGGGCACGGTGGTTCGCAGCGCCAGCACTCGAAACGCGGTGGTGCCCAGCACGGCCATGCGGACGGGCAACTTCTCGGGACTGGCGGCCATCAAGGACCCTCTTACCAGCCAGCCGTTCGCAAACAACCAGATTCCGTCCAACCGGATTTCGCCGCAGACGAAGTACTTCCTGGATTTCCTTCCCTCTCCAAACAACGCCGGCGGCACTTACATCGACAATGCCCGCGCGACCAGCGACACCCACCAGGCCGACATCCGCATCGACCACCATCTGAGCCAGACGGACCAGATCAACGCCACCTACAGCATCCAGAACCGGAGCCGGGTCTCGCCCGGCAGCCTGCCTCAGAACGGCGGCACCTCAGTTGATCTCAGGTTCCAGCGCGCCGGCCTTGGTGAGATCCACACCTTCGGTCCCACCGTCATGAACGAGTTTCGCGTGGGATTTATGCGATCCCACTCGAACCAGACGCAGCAGGGCCTCGGCACCGACTACAACGCCGCCGCGGGCATCGGCGGACTGGCGCAGACCGGGGCGGAGTTCCCGGGCTTTCCGGGATTGAGCATCTCGGGCTACACCGGGTTGAACGCGAACTCGTGGGTGCCGATCCGGTTCCGCGAGTCGATGTATGAGATCCGCGACAACATCTCCTGGGTTCGCGGCAGCCACACCGTCAAGGCGGGCTTCTACTACCGCAAGCTTCACGACGACCAGTACAACGCGGCTTACTCCCGCGGCTATTTCAACTTCACGGGAACCTACACCACGCACGCCGTCGCCGACTATCTTCTGGGATATCCCTACAGCGGCGGCCGCAGCTTCCCGCGGAACCTGTTCGGCTTCAGCCAGCGGAATGAGGGCGCCTATGTGCAGGACGACTGGAAACTCACCCCGCTCCTGACCCTGAACCTGGGGCTGCGCTACGAGCTGAACCACCCGGCCACAATGCTGCACAACCAGGGCGCCACCATGGACTTTGTGGGACGGCGGGTCATCGCCGCCTCCGACGATGGCGGGAACATCAATCTGGTCTCCCAACAGGTGACCCAGTTCGCTTACCCGATGTTTGCCGACATCATCGTTCCGTCCTCCAAGGCGGGACTGCCGGCAACGCTGCGCAAAGTGGACGCCAACAACTTCGGGCCGCGCCTGGGCGCCGCCGTGCAGTTGCCCCGGAACTTCGTCGTCCGCACCGGCTACGGCATCATGTACGCGCTGGAGCAGGGCAACCAGATGGTGAGCACGCAGATGATCAACATCCCGTTCATCGCCGACGAGTTGTCGACCTACAACACCACTCCGGTTCCCACCAAGGACATGACGACCTTCTTCCAGCCCTTCACCACCGGCGGGTTCGGCCTGGGATCGGTGACCTTCTACGACATGAATCCGAACCGCCGGGACCTGTATATGCAGCAGTGGAACTTCGCCTTACAGACGTCGGTGGCCGGCGCGGTGTCGCTGGAGGCCGCCTATGTCGGGAGCAAAGGCACGCGGCTGTCCTTCTCCGCGCCCCAGAACGTACCCGACCCTGGCCCCGGCACGATCCAGAGCCGGCGGGAATGGACGCGCTTCGGCGGCGGTGTCTACCTGGACAGCGTGGGCAACTCCACGTATCACTCGCTTCAGATGAAAGCCGAGGTCCGAAACCGGCGCGGCTTCTCCATGTTGGCCTCCTATACCAACGGCAAGTCGATCAGCGACCAGAGCGGTGACAACCAGAGTTCCTCGGTGCAGAACCCCCGTAACTGGCACGGGGAGAAGGGGCGCGACAGTTGGGACCTGCGCCATGTGTTTGTGCTCAGCTCGACCTACGAACTGCCCTTCTTCAAGGACAAGCAGGGGTGGATCGGGCACGCCATCGGCGGCTGGCATCTGTCCAACGTCGTCGCCATGTACAGCGGCTATCCGTTCACGCCCACCATCGGCGTGGACGTCGCCAACACCGGCCAGAGCCAGAGACCGAACCGCATCGCCGGCGGCCGTCTCAGCAATCCCACGATCGCGCGGTGGTTCGACGCATCCGCGTTCCAGGTCCCGGCGCAGTATACCTACGGGAACAGCGGCCGCAACGTTTTGGAAGGCCCAGCGACGAGGCGCTGGGACATCGGCGTGCTGAAGAACTTCCCCGTTCCTCCCATGGGGGAGAAGGCCTTCCTTCAGTTCCGGGCGGAGTTCTTCAACTTCCTCAATACGCCGCCCTTTAGCACGCCGACCGCCAACATCCAGTCGGCCAACGTAGGCCGGATCCTCAGCGCGGGTTCTCCGCGACAGGCGCAGATGGCGCTGAAACTGTCATTCTAGGAAGCGCTGGAGAGAGATTGTGAATCGAACATTCCGATGCCTGGGTGCGATGCTGTTGGGCGCGCCCTTCCTTCTTCCGCAGGATACGACCGTCCCGGTTCGCGTGGATCTGGCGGCGCGCCTGCGTCCCATGGAGATCGACCGGTTCGGCGTCGGGCAAGGGGGATTCTCTCCCGAGCCCATGTGGACCGACCGCATGCCGGAGATCCGCGCGATCCGCCCTCGCACCATCCGCCTGTTCGTGCAGGAGTACTTCAACCTCTTGCCGGCCCGGGGCCGCTACCATTGGGACACGCTCGACCAATCCGTCGACCTGATCCTGAAGACCGGGGCCATTCCCATGCTGTGCCTCACCATCAAGCCGAAGGTGCTGTTCCCCGTCATCGACCAGAACATCGTCGAACCGAACAGTTGGGAAGAGTGGGACGCCCTTATCTACAACCTGGTCCGCCACTACAAGGACCGCGGCGGCACGGGATGGTATTGGGAGATCACCAACGAGGGCAATATCCAGAGCGGCGGCGGAACGCCGTATCACTTCACGGCCGAGAACTACCCGCGCTATTACCAGCGGACCGTGGCCGCCATCCTGCGTGCCGATCCGGAGGCGCGCGTGGGCGGGCCGGCGCAGGCCGGCCAGGACGGCCCGCTGGTGAAGGCCCTGGTGGAGTTCTGCGCGTCGTCGAAAGTCCCGCTCCACTTTGTTTCCTGGCACGGCTATTCGAACGATCCCGGCTGGTTCCGCAAGTCGATCGAAGATGTGAAAGCGCTGCTGGCAAAGCACCCCGGACTCAAGCCGGAGACCGTCATCAACGAATGGAACATGTCGCTGGGGATCTCGGAGGTCGATCCGCGTTTTCAGGCGGCCTTCATCGCGGAGACGACCTACCAGATGCGGCAGGCCGGCCTCGACCTGTCCTGCTACTACCACATTCGCGACTATCATTTCGCCTACGACGAGTTCCTCAAGTTCTTCCCCAAAGAATACGCGCTGCGCGAGAAGACGTTTTGGGAGCGGAGGCCGGTGTATCTCGGGCTGTTCGATCTCCAGAACCGCGTGCGTCCGGCCTACTTCCTCTTCCGGATGCTCTCACGGCTGACTGGAACCGAAGTGCGCGTAGAGACCGGCTCGCCGGTGGTGCATGCGCTTGCCGCCGACGACGAGGAACTGAAGACCTCCGGCGTGCTGGTGTGGAACTTCTCCAAGTTCCCGGCGCGCGTCTCGCTCGAGGTCGGCAACACCGCCCCGGAGATCAGCGCGCGCACCTTCGTGCTGGATTCCCTGGCGCCGAACGACGACGACACCACCCGGATGCGGCCGCTCAACCCGGTTTCCTTCAAGGGCGGCGCGGTCAAGCTTCCCCTCGAACTGGAACCTTACGGTGTGACCTTCGTTTCGCTCGAAGCGCGCCGCTGAGGAGAGTGATGCCATGAACGGGATTCTCCGATACCTGGGCGCCACGCTGTTGTGCGCGCCCTTCCTCTTTCCGCAGAACGCCTCCGTTGCGGTCCGCGTGGACCTGGGCAGCCGGCTGCGGCCCATGGAGATCGATCGGTTCGGCGTCGGCCAGGGCGGGTTCTCGCCCGAGCCGATGTGGGACGACCGCGTGGCGGAGATCCGCGCCATCCGCCCTCGCGTGATCCGCCTTTTCGTGCAGGAGTACTTCAACCTGTTGCCCGAGCGGGGCCGCTATCATTGGGACGTGCTCGACCGGTCTGTCGACCTGATCCTGAGGGCCGGGGCCACGCCCATGCTGTGCATCGCCTTCAAGCCGAAGGTGCTGTTTCCCAAGATGGACCAGGACATCGTCGAACCCAACGACTGGCAGGAATGGGATGCGCTGATCTACAACCTGGTCCGCCACTACAAGGACCGCGGCGGCAAGGGATGGTATTGGGAGATCACTAACGAGGGCAATACGCCCTCGGGCGGCGGGACGCCGTACCACTTCACGCCCGAAAACTACCCGCCCTTTTACCAGCGTACGGTGGCGGCCGTGCTGCGCGCCGATCCCGAGGCGCGAGTAGGCGGACCGGCGCTGGCACGCCTGCCCGTGCCGTACATGGAAGCCCTGGTGAAGTTCTGCGCGTCGTCCAAGGTTCCGCTCCACTTTGTCTCCTGGCACCGCTACATCAACGATCCCGGATGGTTCGCCACGTCCATCGCCGACGTGAAGGCCATCCTGGCGAAGCATCCCGGGCTACAGCCCCAACTGGTGATCAACGAGTGGAACATGAGCGGGCATTCCGACCCGCGCTTCCAGCCGGCCTTCATCGCCGAGACCACATACCAGATGAAGCGTGCCGGTCTGGATCTCTCGTGCTACTACCACATCCGCGATTACCAGGTGGATGTGGACGCTTTCCTGAAGTTCTTCCCGCGGGAGTACACGTTTCGGCAGAAGTTGTGGTGGGAGCGGCACCCCGTGCACTACGGGCTGTTCGATTTCCAGAGCCGCGTGCGCCCGGCCTATTTCCTCTTCCGCCTGCTGGCGCGGCTGACCGGAACTGAGGTGCGGGTGGAGACGGACTCACCCGTGGTGCACGCCCTGGCTTCCAACGACGATGATCTGAAGGCCGCCAGCGTGCTGATCTGGAACTTCTCGGACTCGCCGGCGCGGGTGGCGCTGGAAGCCCGCAATGCCGCCCCGTCGATGTACGCCCGGGCGTACGTGCTGGACTCGCTGGCGCCCAACGACGACGACAACAGCCGGCTGCGGGCGTTGCCCGGCGCGAAGTTCACGGGCGGTGTGGTGAGGCTGCCGTTGGAGCTGGAGCCATACGGCGTAGTTTCTGTTTCACTGGAGGTGCAATGAGTCTGCGCATTCTCGGAGTAGGGGCGCATCCGGACGATCTGGAGATTCTCTGCGCCGGAACGCTGGCGAAGTACGCGAAACGGGGCGACCATGTCACCATCGCCGTGGCCACCAACGGCGAGGTCGGCTCGGCGACTCTCCCCAAGGAGGAGATCGCCGCGATCCGCCGCCGGGAGGCCGAGGCTTCGGCCAAGGTGATCGGCGCCGATTTCATCTGGATGAATGTCCCGGACGAGTTCCTGTTCTCCACCCAGGAGTCGCGGCTGGCGTTTCTGAACATGGTGCGGAAGGCGCGGCCGGACGTGATTCTCACCCACGCACCCGTCGACTACCACCCGGACCACCGCACCACCGGCCAGATCCTCTGGGACATCCGCGTGATGACGACCGTTCCCAATATCAAGACGGAGGAACCGGTCTGCGACGTGATCCCGGAGATCTACTACTTCGACACGCTCGCCGGCATCGACTTTGTGCCGCAGTATTACGTCGACATCAGCGAGACGTTCGAACTGAAGAAGGCCATGCTGCTCAGCCACAAGAGCCAGTCGGCGTGGCTGGCGGACCAGTACGACATGGACTACGCCCAGTTCATCGAGTACATCGCCCGTTATCGCGGCCTGCAATGCGGCGTGCGGTACGCCGAGTGCTTCCAGTCCTCCCCGACCTGGCCCAAACGGTCGAAACCGCCGCTGCTGCCCTGAAGGGAGACGATGACATCCGGAGTGATTCTGGCGCTGCTGGCGGCGCTCGTGTTCGGCTTTCTCGGCATCAGCTTCGAGGTGGCGGGCAAGCGCCGGTACGGCATTTGGGACGTAATCCTGGTGAAGCAGCTTGCCGGGTTCTTCATCGGCCTGGCGGTGCTGGTTTTCACAGGCGGTCTGGTTCTAAGCCCAAGGCTCGCTCTGCTGGGACTGATCGCCGCGGGCAGCTACATCGTCTGCCTGGCGGCGTACCTTGTTGCCTCGCGGGAGCGCGACATCGCCGCTAACTGGACGGTCATGAACCTGTCGGTGGTCGTGCCCGTGCTGGTGTCGGTCTTCTGGTTTCACGACGTGCTTACGCCGTTCAAGACTGCCGGGGTGGCTCTTACTCTCCTGTCGATCGTCGCCATCGGCGGCGGCTTCGAGGGAGTGGGTGGGCAGAAGGGGGTTTCGCGCTGGGCCCTGGCGATCGCGCTGGCGTTCTTCTTTAACGCCTGGATGCCGGTCCTGTTCCGCTTTGTCCCGGCCGGCTCGGAAGTGTTGTTTACCGTCTACTTCCACGGCCTCAGCATTCCGATTCTGGTCCTGTACAAAGCGCTGCGAGCCCCGTCCTGGCGGTTCGACCGGGGCTTGACCGGCGTGAGCCTGGCGGCCGCGGTGACGCACTGGGGCGGGATCATGCTGACCATGCTCGCCTTGGTTCGCGTCGGGCAAGTCAGTTCTCAGGCCGGCGTCATTGTCTATCCGATTACGAATGGATTGGTGATTCCGATTGGCGTGTTGCTGGGTTTCCTGCTCCTCAAACAGCGGATTGCGAGGCGCACAATGGTTGGGGTCGGATTGGGCATGACCGGTTTGGTGTTCCTTTTTCTGCCGTAGAGCGGGAGGCCCGAGGAGGATCGATGAAGATCACCGACGTCGAGACCATCTACCTGCGGCTGCCGCAGGTGAAAGAGCAGACCGACAGCGGCCAGGACGCGCTCATTGTCCGCCTGCACACCGACGCCGGCATCTCCGGAGTCGGCGAGGTCGATTCCTCCCCGCTCGCCGTCAAGGGCGCCATCGACGGCCCGTTCTCCCACAACATCACTTCGGGGTTGAAGCACCTCGTCATCGGCGAGGACCCGTTCGAAATCGAGCGCATCTGGCACAAGATGTATCAGCGCAACGTCTACGCCGGCCGGCGCGGCATCGGCATTCACGCCATGAGCGGCATTGATCTGGCGCTTTGGGATATCAAGGGCAAGGCGCTCGGCCTGCCGGTTTGGAAACTGCTCGGAGGCGGGTTCCACCGGCGCATCCGCGCCTATGCCAGCAGTCTGTTCGGCGCGACTCCGGCGGAGACCTGCGAGCGCGGGAAGCGCTTCGTCGATCTCGGATTCAGCGCCGTGAAATTCGGCTGGGAGCCGATGGGCCGCGACGAGGAGACCGACATCGCGCTGGTGCGCGAGGCCCGGCGGGGCGTGGGAGAGAAGGCGGACCTGATGATCGACGCCGGTCTCTGCTACGATGCCAAGACGGCGCTTCAGCGCGTCCGCCGCTTCGAGGAATACAGGATCTTCTGGTTCGAGGAACCGCTGGCGCCCGACAACTACGAGGGCTACCGCCGCCTGTCGCAGGCGACCTCGGTCCGCATTGCCGCCGGCGAAGAAGAAAGCGAACGCCGCTCCTTCACCGACCTGATGGACAAGGGCAAGATCGACGTGGTGCAGGTGGACCTGACGCGCTGTGGCGGCATCACCGAAGGGCTGAAGATCGCCTCGCTGGCCGCCGACCGCGGGCTGCCCTGCGTGAATCACGGATTCACGACATACATTAACGTGGCGGCGGCCCTTCACTGGCTCGCCTCCATTCCCAACTCGTTCATCATGGAGTATGTCGCCGAAGAAGGGACGGCGTTGCGGGAGGCAATCACCCGCCAGAGCTTCCGCGTGGTGGACGGGTTCGTCGCCGTTCCGGAAGAGCCGGGGCTCGGAGTTCATCTTGACGAGGAGGCTCTGGCCCGCTATCGCCAGCATGTGGTGATGTGAACTCGATCATGATCGGCTTGCTTCTCACTCTCTGCCTGGGGGCGCCGCCGCATCCGGAGGCGCGCGACATCGAGTTTCGGGCGGCTGTCGACGGCTCCGCCCAGCGCTACGTCCTGCTGCTGCCGTCCGGCTACCGCGCGGGCGAAGTCCACGATGTGCTCATTGCCCTGCACGGGCACGGTTCCGACCGCTGGCAGTTTGTCCAGCCCAGCCGCGATGAAACTCGTGCCGCGCTCGATGCAGCCGCCAGGCATCGGCTGATCTACGTCTCGCCGGACTACCGCGCCACCAAGTCCTGGATGGGACCGGCCGCCGAAGCCGACCTCGTGCAGATCATTGCCGGCATCAAGCGGAAATACCGTACCGGCCGGATCCTGCTGTGCGGCGCGTCGATGGGTGGGAGCGCGGCCCTGACCTTCGCGGTCCTGCATCCGGATCTTGTCGGCGGCGTCGTGTCGATGAACGCCACCGCCAACCACCTCGAGTACGACAAGTTCCAGGACGCGATCGCGGAATCCTTCGGCGGGCGCAAGGATCAGATCCCCGCGGAATACAAGAAACGCAGTGCCGAGTACTGGCCGGAGCGTCTGACCATGCCGGTTGCCATCACGGCCAGCGGCAAGGACGACTCCGTCCCTCCGCAGAGCGTGCTGCGCCTGGCCGGCGTGATGCGCAAGATCGGCCGGAAGGTCCTCCTGATCCACCGTCCGGACCGCGGTCACACCACCGGCTACGAGGACGCCACGGCTGCCCTGGATTGGGTTCTGGCGGGCGGCAACTAACCGGTAACGACGCGGCGCCCGTCGAGGCGCCACTTGCCGGAAAGCACGATGTTGATCGCTTCCGTGTAGATCCGGTGCTCCTCGCGCAGGATGCGTGCGGAAAGCGTCTCGGCGGTGTCGTCGTCGCCGACCGGGACCGCGGTCTGGACCACGATCGGCCCGTGGTCGAGAAACTCGTCGACGAAGTGGACCGTGCAACCGCTCACCTTCACGCCGTGCTCCAGCGCCTGGTGCTGGGCGTCGAGACCGGGGAAGGCGGGCAACAGCGACGGGTGAATGTTCAGGATGCGCTGGGGGAACTCGCGCACAAAGTAAGCCGACAGCAGGCGCATAAAGCCCGCCAGGCAGACCAGGTCCACGTCCCGCCGGCGCAGTTCGGCCACCACCATGCGGTCGTACACCTCGCGGTCCAGCCCTTTCGATGGGATGCAAACGGCCGGGATGCCGCGCTTCCGCGCGATCTCGAGCCCCGGGGCCTCGGGACGATTGGAGATCACCACCGCGATGGACGCGTTGATGCGGCCGGAGGCGACACTGTCGGCGATGGCCTCGAAGTTCGAGCCGCGTCCGGAAATCAGGATGCCCAGGTTCTTCATTGGTAGATGACTCGCGGTTTCCCGCCGCCTGAGAGCTCGACGACCTCGCCGACCCGCAGCGCCTGCCCGCCGGCGCGATCCAAGAGGCGCTCCGCCTTGGCGGCGTCGCGCCGCCCCACGGCCAGGATCATGCCCAACCCCAGGTTGAACGTGCGCCGCCAGTCGTCCTCCGGGATGCGGCCGATCCGCTTCAGCAGCTCGAACACCGCCGGGATCTTCCAGCTTGCCGCCTCGATCCGCGCTGCCGCGCCCCGGGGCAACATGCGCGGCGTGTTGTCCGTGACGCCGCCGCCGGTGATGTGGGCCGCGCCCTTCAGCATTCCGGCCGACGCCAGCGCCTGGATCGGGCCGAGGTAGCTCCGGTGTACCTTCAGCAACTCGTCTCCCACCGTGCAGCCCAACTCCGGCAGGAACGTCTTCGCGCTGTACCCGGCGACATCGAAGAGCAGTCTGCGAGCCAGGGAGTAGCCGTTGGTGTGAAGGCCGGATGAGGGCAGCCCCAGCAGCACATCTCCGGGACGAATCCGGCCGCCCGTCAACATGCGGCCGCGCTCGACCGCGCCAACGATGAAACCCGCCAGGTCGTACTCGCCGGGCTGATACAGCCCGGGCATCTCCGCCGTCTCGCCGCCGATCAGCGCGCAGCCGTTGGCGCGGCATCCGCGAGCCAGTCCCGCCGCCACCTGACCGGCAACGGCGGCCTCCAGCTTGCCGGTGGCGAAGTAGTCCAGAAAGAACAGCGGCGTGGCGCCCTGCACGGCGATGTCGTTCACGCAGTGGTTCACCAGGTCTTCCCCGACCGTCTCGTGGCGTCCGGTC
>CAYOTD010000024.1:0-16052 GCA_964406685.1 uncultured Solibacteraceae bacterium
CGGTCAGGGTGCGTCCGAAGAAAGCGAAGTTCTCGTAGACGAACTTACTCGGCAATAGCGGCGCGGCGTCGTTCAGGACGTGCCAGGCGAGGTAGGTCTTCCAGTCGTCGAGGCCGGCCGCGGCGAGCCGTTCTTCCAGCGCTTTGATGAACTCGGGCACGGCGACGTTGAGGCTGTCGAAGGCGGGGGCGCCCACGGCTTCAAAGTAGGCGCGCCAGTCAAAGGATGGCGCGAGCTTCTCCAACTCCGCGATCGTCATCTTGTGATAGACGCGGTTGGGATCGCGGCGCGAAACGCGGTCGAGGGACCCGCGCGCCAGGGCGGTTTCCAGGTCCATCACCACCCGCGCCTTGCGCGCGGCCGTCTGGGCGGAATCGCCGGCGAGGGCGAACATCCGCTCGATGTGCTCGACGAAGCGCTTGCGCAGCTCCACCGACCGGGCGTCGTCCTTCAGGTAATAGTCGCGGTCGGGCAGGCTGAGCCCGCCCTGGTTGATGTTCGCGATGTTCACCTTCGAGTTTTTGAAGTCGGCCGCGGCGTAGAAGGGGAACAGGGAGGGAGTGCCCGCGCGGTGCAGGCGCGCCACCGCCGCCGCCAGTTGGGATTTTCCGGTGAGAGCGGCGATCCTGTCCAATTCCTTGCGGACCGGCGCCAGGCCCTGCCTTTCGATGGACTCCTCGTCCATGCAGGAGGCGTAGTAGTCACCGATCTTCTGCTCGTTCGGGCTGCGCCCGGAGCCGGGCTGGGCGGCCTTGTCGAGGATCTCGCGCAGGATCGCCTGGTTGCGCTCGTTCAGCTCGTTGAAGCGGCCCCAGCGCGATTCATCCGAGGGAATCGGGTTCTTCTTGACCCAGTTGCCGCAGGCGTATTGATAGAAGTCGTTGCAGGGGTTGATGGCACGGTCGATCCATACGGAATCGAAGCCCGCCGGAGAGGTTTGCGCCCCAAGCGCGGCGCCCAGGAGAAACACGACCGCCAAGCGAGTCGGAGACATACCCTACACTGTAGCAGGGCGCCCTTCCGCGAACCGGCGGCGGGCAGGTCAGAAGGTGGCGGAAGTTGCATTCACGCCGCAGGCCGCAAGCCCACGCTATCCGGCAAACTTCAAGTGGGAGCACCGGGCCGCCCGGACCCCCGGCCTCCAGCGCCTTCCGCCACCGACCGGAAATGAAGGAGGAGTCGCCTCCCCCCAACGGGAGCATTCTACGCCGCGGGCCATGATTCAGTCCATTAGAATGGATTGACTTTCAATGTCAGGTTTCCTGACAATTGAGCGGGGGGACGCGGTCGTGGAGTTGCGCCAGCTCGAAATGCTGCAAGCCGTGGTGAAGTGGGGCGGCTACAAGCGGGCCGGCGAGAAGCTGAACCTGTCCCACCCCGCCATCCACCGCCAGATCCGCCTGCTTGAACACGAGCTGAATCAGCCCGTGTTCCGCCGCGCCGGCCGCCGCGTGCAGTTGACCGAGGCCGGCCAGCGGCTGATGGGGCTGGCGGGCCGCGTTCAGGCAGACGTCAACCAGGTGCTGAGCGAGATCCGCGACCTCGATGTTCTCGACTCCGGCAGCCTTCGCGTGGGGACCGCCACCACGATGCTGATGTTCTTCCTTCCCCGCGTGATCCAGAGCTTCGGCCGGAAGCACCCGAATGTGCAGATCAACATCTCGACCAGCACGGTCAGCGAGATCTTCGACCGCATCGAAAGCGGCCGGCTCGATTTGGGCGTGGCCTTCGTGCCCGCCGGGTTGCACCAGGATCGTCCTCCCATCGGCCAGGAGTTGCTCTACGAAGAGGAGTTCGTTCTGGCCGTCGGATCGATCCATCCGCTCTCACGGCGGAGGGTCGTCACTCCCGAGGATCTGCGCAACCTCCTGCTGCTCACCTATGCGGAAGGAAGCACGATGCGCCAGTTCCTGGATCTGCGGCTGCACCGGGTGGGCGTCGAACCGCGCATCTTGATGGAACTGGAGAACGAAGAGACGATCTCAAAACTGCTCGAGTCCGGCATTGGAGCCGCCTTCGTGTCGCACCGGCGAGCCGTGGCCGACGGCCTCCACCATCTCGGCATTCGCGGTATGCCGCTGCGCTGCCGCGTTTGTCTCGTTTATCTGAAGCGGGGATACATGTCCCGCGCCGCGCGCGAGTTCGCCCGCATGTGCCGCGAAGAGTGCAACCGCTAAACGGCCCGCGGCCGCTCCTACCCGTTGAGCGTCCAGTTGGGGCGGTATTCGCGCTTGAGATAGGCGTTGGCTTCGGGCGCGTTGGTCACCTGGCCGGTCGCCGGATCGTAGAGGAGTTTCTTACCGGCGCGGTGGGCCACCAGGCCGAGTAGCATCTGCTCCATCATGGTGCCGGCGTAGTCGAAGTCGCAGTTGGTCTTACTGCTGGTGCCGTGGGTTACGTTGTCGTACTTGCCCTTGCAGGCGTCGATCCATTCCTGCTGGAAGACGTCGGGGCGCGCGGGGCGGCCGGCCCTCTCGGCTTCGAGAATGCGCGCGACATCGGTGTTCGGCATTCCGAGTCCGGCGGGAGTCGTCCCGTCGATCACCTGGATGGGGGGGCAGCCGCTGGGCCCGACCTCGGAACTGGGGAACGCGGTCATGCCGGGGGGGAGGTTAGGCGCGGGCGGCGGGCCGGCCGGCCGCTGTCCCGGCCGGGCGCCGGGACGCGGGCGGAAGGACTGCGAAGGCTGGCCCGTGCCACCGACCAGTGGAAGCAGTTGGTCCCTGGTGCGGCGCTTATAGTAAGTCAGGTCGCCGTCGTCGTTGTTGGGGATGATCAGCCGGCCGGTGAAATCGGCGAAGATCGAGCCCTTGGTGCCCTCGAAGATGGCGCCATTGCCGACGCGCTGGACGTCGATGAAACCCTTGGGCGGGTCGGGCCTCAGGCCGCCCTGATACCACACCGCCGTGATGGGACCGCGCCAACCGTTGGCGGGCAGCTCGAAGCTGGCCTTGAGCTTCACGGGCGTGATGTTTGGGTCGTACTTGTCGCTCAACTCCTGGTCGATTTCGATGGAGGTGGGCGCGCCGGCGTCGATGGCGTTCCAGACCAGGTCCATGGTGTGCGCGCCCATATCGCCCATTTGTCCCACGCCGAAATCGCGGTACATGTTCCAGAACAGGCAGTTCATGCCGTTGGAGCCGCCGAAGTACTGCGGGCTGTAGGGATGATAGGGGGAGGGACCGATCCACTGCTCGTAGTGCAGGAACGATGGCGGCAGGCCTTCGCCCTGCGGATAGCCGGGGCGGGGCAGGCGGCGGCCATCCCAGCTATGCACGGTCTTCAATTCGCCGATGGCGCCGTCCAGAATCAGCTCGCGCACGCGCTCGAAGTTCGGATAGGCGTGGCGCTGCGTGCCGTGCTGGGTGGCGACCTTGGCCTTCCGCTTGAGGTAATTGGCCCGCACCGTGCGCACCTCCTCGACGGAGATGCCCAGCGGCTTCTCGCAGTAGACGTGCATGTTGCGGTTCAGCGCCCAGTTGGCGATGAAGGCGTGGTGGTGATCGGCGGTGCAGATGATGACCGCCTCGACGTCCTTCTGGTCGAGCACGCGGCGCCAGTCCCAGTAGGTTTTGGCTTTGGGGAAGAGTTGGAGGGCCTCCTTGGTGCGCAGGTCGTTGATGTCGCACAAAGCCACGACGTTCTCGTTGCGAATGGTGTTGTAGTGGGCGGTGCCGCGGCCCCACACACCGATCAGAGCGATATTGAGTTTGTTGCTGGGGGCGTTCTGGCCGCGCAGCGTGCCGCTCTTCAGGATCGTCAATCCCGCGGCGGACTTGATCAGATCGCGTCGTTGCATAGGATTTCCCTCCCGCCTATGGTATCCGACTGGGTTAGCCTGGGTCTATGCGGCTGATTCTGGGGATTGCGTTGGCGCTCCCGGCGCTGGCGGCGGAGCCGTTCACCGTCTATGTCGGCGAACTGGGAGCGCGATCGGCTCTGCTGGCCTGGGGCAAGAAGGACGGCCGCGGCAACCGGATCGGGCGCGGGGCCGCCGGGTATGGCCCGGCGCGCGTGCGCATCGGGGAACGGACCGCCGACACGGACCGGGCCTGGGCGCGAGTGGACGGCTTGCAGCCGGACACCGAATACGACTGGTCGCTGGAGATCGGCGGCGCGCAAGCCGCCAAAGGCCGGTTGCGCACCTGGGCGGAGCGCGCCGACCGGCTGGCTTATCTGGTCATCGGCGACTACGGCGATGGCGGTGAAGGTCAGAAACGCATTGCCCGCCAGATGACACAACTGGCCGAGAAGCGCGCCGCGACACCCGACCCGATCCGCTTCGTGCTGACCACGGGCGACAACATCTACGCGCCCTTGCGCGGCTGGTATCCCGGGAAAAGCGGCGCCAGCGACGCCGACTGGTGGCCCAGATTCTTCGAACCCTACGGCGGGATCCTGCGCCGCGTCCCCTTCTACGCGACGCTCGGCAACCACGACGGCAACCAGAGCGAACGCCGGGGCGACCTAGCCGCCTGGCTCGACAACTTCTTCTTCCCCGGCGGGGAGGCGCGGCGCTGGTACACCTTTGAGTACGGCGGGCTGGCTCAGTTCTTCGCCCTCGACTCTTCCTCGAACACCGAGCTGGGTCCGCCCAGACCCGCCTACGACCCCGGCGGGCCGCAGACGGCCTGGCTGAAGGAGGCGCTGGCCGGGGCGCGCGCCCCCTGGAGGATCGCCTATCTCCACCATCCGCCGTTCAACGCCGGCCCCCGGCACCAACGGGAAAGGTACGACCTGCGCCTGCTGCACTGGATGGAGTTGTTCGCCCGCCACGGCGTCAAGATGGCCTTCGAGGGCCATGAGCACAACTTTCAGGCGAGCAAGGTCAACCAGCGCAGTCTCGGTATCCGCCACTTCATTACCGGCTCCGGCGGTTCCCTGCGCACCGGCGATGCGCGCGCCGGAATGGAGGAGTACAACGTAGAGACCTGGGTGCCGAAGCGCCAGTTTCTGCTGGTGGAGATCGCGGGCGGCGAGGCCACGGTGACCTCGCTGGGCGAAGATGGCAAGCCCGTGGCGCCCCCCTTCCTGGTACGCTGAAAAGACGCGTGCGCCCGACAGTCCTGGGGTTTTTGATTTGCAGCGTGATGGCGGCTCAGGTCTCTTCGAGAGTCGAAGAGATCGAGAAGGAACGGGACCGCAAAGCCGCCGCGCTGAAGCCCGAGACCGTCTCGCGCGAAGAGAAGTTCCTGCTCGAGTTTCGCAACCGCAAGATCCTGGAGAGGATCACGGCGGGGTACAACGGCATCCGCGCCAAGGTCGGCAACCTGGCAACCGGAGCCGGTTTTGCCGCCGGCCCCGAGTACTATCGCGAGGACCTGCTGGACGGCCGGCTGGTGACGGCGACGGCGGCGCAGGGCGCGGTAAGCCGGTCGTTCAAGATCGAGACCACCTGGCTGCTGCGGCCCTGGAAGGACGACCGGTTCAGCCTCTACACCGGCGCCGATCACCGCAACTATAGCCGGCTGGAGTTCTACGGCACCGGGCCGGGTTCGAAGAAGGAAGGGCGATCGAGTTACCGGCTGGAAGACACCAACTGGGACGGCGCGGCGCAGTCGCGATACGGGCCCCTGCGGCTGGGGGCGGGCTTCGGTTATTCGCGCGTAAACGTGGGGCGGGGAACCCGTCACGGCGTCATCTCCGCCGAGCGGCTGTACTCCCCGGAGCAGGCGCCAGGCATCGACGATCAGACCGACTTCGTGCGGACGACTGTTCTGGCGCAGTTCGACTATCGCGACAGCGCCTCCGGGCCCAAGGGCGGCGGAAACTACGTGATCCAACACACCTGGTACAGCGACCGCCTGCTCGACCGGTATAGTTTCCGCCGGACGGACGCGCAGGTGGACCAGTATGTGCCCCTGTTCAACAAGACCCGCGTGCTGGCGCTGCGGGCGAGGGCGATCCTGACGGAGACGGACGCCGGACAGACGACGCCGTTTTACTACCGGCCCTTCCTGGGCGGTTCGGACGACTTGCGCGGCTACCGGTCGTACCGCTTCACCGGGCCGCAGATGCTGAATCTGAACGCCGAATACCGCTGGGAGGTTTTTGCCGGCCTGGACGGCGCCCTGTTCTGGGACGGAGGGAAGGTCGCCGAGCGGCGCGGCCAGATCAACTTTGCCCGGCTCGAGCATTCGGCGGGCTTCGGGTTTCGCTTCAACGTGAAGAACGCGACGTTCCTGCGCTTCGACGTGGGGTTCAGCCGCGAAGGGTTTCAGCTCTGGCTGAAGTTCAACGACGCTTTCCAGCCGAAGCAGTTCGGCGCGTCGTTGCGGCAGCCGGCTTACTAGCTCGCCATGCGAATTGCGCTCCTCTTAGTAAGCGTAGCCGCCCTGGCGGGGCCGCCGCGCTTCTACGACGACGATCCGGTTACCGCGGATCCCAAGCCGCGGGACGCTTCCAAGGCGGTGTCGCGGAAGCTGAGCGATATCTACGACCTGTTCTCGAACCTGTTCACCCGCCCCGGGGAACGGCAGCCGGCCAAAGGCCCGCCGATCCGCGCCCGGGCGGTCAACACGTTGGGCGAGCCGTATGAGCCGGCGTGGTTCACTCCCCGCCACTACTGGAGGCGCCTGACGGCGGAGGAGTTGCGGCGCGGGCCGGGCGACAGCCGCCCGCCGGCCGAAGGACCGTGGACGGTGGTGCGCGCCAAGAGCGAGGGCGTAACGCCGGGGTTCACGATCGTCGATGCGCGGAAGCGGATGTACTTCATGAAGTTCGACCCCAGGTCGAACCCCGAGATGGCCACCGGCGCCGAGATGGTGAGTTCGCGGCTGTTCCACGCGGTGGGGTACAACGTGCCGGAGAACTACCTGGTGCGATTCACGCCCGAACGTCTGAAGCTCGGCAAAGAGGTGCGGATCTACGACGACCAGGGCCGGCCGCGGGCGATGACGCCGCGGGATCTGAGCGGGATCCTGCTCAAGGTCCCGAGGGACGAACAAGGCCGGCTGCGCGCGGTGGCCAGCCTGGCGGTTCCGGGCAAGGTCGTGGGACCGTTCCGCTGGTACGGCACGCGCAGCGACGATCCCAACGACATCGTCCCGCACGAGCATCGCCGCGACCTGCGCGCCCTGCACGTCTTCAGCGCCTGGATCGACCACGACGATTCACGCGCCATCAACAACCTGGACTCACTGGTGGAGCGGGGCGGCGTGAAGACGGTGCTCCACTTTGTGCAGGATTTCGGTTCGACCCTGGGCAGCGGCAGCGAGCGCGCCAACAGCCCGCGCTCGGGGGGCGAGTATCTGTTCAACTGGAAGCAGGCGGCCGGTCAGTTGTTTACCCTCGGGTTGTGGGTGCCGTACTGGGCCAGGGCGCGGTTCCCGGAGATTCCTTCGGTGGGGAAATTCGAGAGCGAGGTCTTCGACCCGGAGCGGTGGGTTCCCGAGTACCCGAATCCGGCGTGGCTGAACCGGCTGCCGGACGACGAATTCTGGGCGGCGCGGCAGGTGGCGGCCTTCACCGACGAGGACCTGCGGGCGATCGTGGCGGCGGGTGAGTACAGCGACCCCCGTGCCGCCGAGTGGCTGGTGAAGTGCCTGGCCGGGCGGCGGGACAAGATCGTACGGGCCTACGTTGCCAAGGTGCTTCCGCTGGATGGGTTCAAGATCCGCGAGGGCGGTCTCACGTGGGAAGACCTGGGGCGCGGCGGCGAAGTGGGCATTCAGTGGTCGATCTACGACAACGCGGCGGACAGGCGCACGGCGCTGCCGGGGGAGACGGGCGCGCGCTTGCCGGCGGGAGACTGGCGGTACGCGGTGGCGCGTCTGGCGCGCGGCTCCGCGCCGTCCCGAAAGATCGACGTCTTCGTGAGAAAGCGGGAGGGACGCGCGGAGGTGGTCGGCATCGAGAGGTTCTGGTAGGGTGGATCTGACATGAGCGAACCGCGGACACTGCGCACACACCCCGAAATCCGGTCGATGCACTCGTTCCCGGTGTTTCGGACTCTCGGGGAGAAGCCCAAGAACCGGCTGGAGAAGTTCCTTTCGCTGTTCGCGGACGTGCGCGCGGGCGAGGGGCCGGGCGTGGTCCTGCTGACGCTCAATACCTTCCTGTTGTTGTCCTCGTACTACCTGCTGAAGACGGCCCGGGAGGCGCTGATCCTGACCGAGGGTGGGGCGGAGGTCAAGACTTACTCCTCCGCCGGCCAGGCCGTGTTACTGCTGTTACTGGTTCCGCTCTATGGCTGGGTGGGCACGCGCGTGAACCGCGTGAAGCTCGTAGCGGGACTTACTGTGTTCTTCGTCTCGCATCTCGCCGTCTTCGTGCTGGCGGGATTGCAGGGCGTCCGGGAGGGCGTGGTCTACTTCATCTGGGTCGGCATCTTCAACGCGTTCGTCATCTCGCAGTTCTGGGCCTTCGCCAACGACCTGTATACCGAGGGCCAGGGCCGCCGCCTGTTTCCCCTGATCGGCGTGGGCAGCTCGGTGGGCGCGCTGGCGGGCGCGCAGGCGGCCGAGCGGATGGTGAAGACGCTGGACCTGTCTCCCTACATGCTGATGACGGTGGCCGGCGCGGCGCTGCTGGTGACCGCGGGCCTGGTGGCGTGGGTGAACCGGCTCGAATCGGGACGCGGCGACGAGCAGACGTCAAGGGAGGCCGAGCAGCCCCTGTCCAGTGACGGCGGCTTCGAACTGATCCGGCGCGATCGCTACTTGCTTTGGATTGCGGTGCTGATCATTCTGCTGAATGTGGTCAACACCGGGGGGGAGTATCTTCTGAGCCGGCTGGTGACGGATGAGGCGGCGGCGCGCGGACTGGAAGGCGTCGCCAAAAGGCAATTCATCGGCGGATTCTATGCCAGTTACTTCAGTTGGGTGAATGGCATTGGAGTGCTGTTGCAGGTGTTCGGCGTGTCGCGTATCTTCCGATACGCGGGAGTCCGCGGCTCGCTGTTTTTCATGCCGGTGCTGAGCGTGGTGAGCTACTCGGTGCTGGCGGTGGCGCCGGTGCTGGCCATTGTGCGGGTGGTGAAGACGCTGGAAAACGCCGCCGACTACTCGGTGCAGAGCACGGTGCAGCAGGCGATCTGGCTTCCGACCACGCGGGAGGCGAAGTACAAAGCCAAGGCGGCGGTCGACACGTTCTGCAAGCGGCTGGGCGACGTGGCGGCGGCCGGCGTCGTCTTCCTGAGCAGCAGCGTGGCGGGGCTGAGCGTGAGCCAGTTCGCCTGGGCCAACGTGGCGATGATTGCGGGCTGGCTGTGGGTGGCCGGCCGGATCGCCCGCGAACACCGCCAGCGGACGGTTTAGCGCCGGCATTCCCCCATTGCACGGGACCTTGCGAGTTGCTACGTTGAGATCATTATGGACAAGGCCAAAAGCATCCGACTGCTCAACGCCGCCGTTGCCGACGAGTTGCAGGCGGTTCATCAGTACATGTACTTTCATTTCCATCTGGACGATCAGGGCCTGGGCCCCCTCTCCGCCCTCTTCAAACGAATCGCCATCCAGGAGATGGGCCACGTCGAACGGCTGGCGGAACGCATTCTGTTCTTGAAGGGCGACGTGGACATGAAGACGGCCGGAGACGTGGAACGCCTCCTGGACCCGGAGAAGATGCTGGCCAAGGCCGCCGAGATGGAGGAGTCCAGCGCCAAGTCCTACAACGAGGCGGCGATGGAGTGCGGCGCCAATGCCGACTCGGTTTCCAAGCAGATGTTCGAGCAACTCGTGCAGGACGAAGAGCTGCACTACGACGAGTTCGACAAACAACTGGACAACATCAAGCGTTTCGGCCCGAGCTACCTCGCGCTCCAGTCCTTCAACCGGACACCGGAAGGCGGCGCAGCGACCGCCGAGTAATGCCGGAACCGAACGCCGGCGCGCCGTATTGATTCCGTGGAGCTAAGCGGAGCCGTCTCCCGCGCTCTCGTAGTGCTGGCGCCGGCGCTGGCTTGGCTGGCGTGGCCGGCCGCGGCGGAGCGGGCGGAGAGAGTGGTGGTCAACAAGGCCCGGCGGGAGTTGCTGCTGCTGCGCGAGGGCGAGGTGGTGCGGGCTTATCGGGTTGCTCTGGGCACGAATCCCGTCGGGCCGAAGCAGCGCCGAGGCGACGGCAGGACGCCGGAGGGAAGCTACCTCATCAGCGGGCGGAATCCGGGCAGCGCGTTCCACCGCTCGCTTCGCATTTCGTATCCCAACGCGGCCGACCGGGCGCGGGCGCGGCGGCAGAGAGTGGATCCGGGCGGCGACATCATGATTCACGGCCTTCCCAACGGGCAGGGTTTCCTCGGCGCCGCGCACCGGCTGCACGACTGGACCGATGGCTGCATCGCCGTGACCAACTCCGAGATCGAGGAGATCTGGCGGCTGGTGGCGGACGGCACGCCCATTCAGATCAACCCCTGAGCGAGGTTCGCGCAAGCGCCGCCGGAGCCGATTCTGCTATCGTGAAACTTCACGCCAATTCCTCTTGGGAGAACTCAATGAAGTACGGTCTCAATATTCGTCCGGACGCCGCTCTCGACTTCGTTTCCGTCGGCGCCCTCGTTCATCGGCTGGACCCGGGGATCATCCCCTTCCGCAAGGCGACGGAGTGCCAGATCCACGTCAGCGGCGGCGAATTCAACTGCGCCGCCAATCTGGCCGACTGCTTCGGTTTGAAGACGGGCATCGTCACCGCCATGGTCGACTATCCGATCGGCGACCTGATCGCCGAGCGGGTGAGGGCCATGGGGGTCAGGCCCTTCTACAAACGGTTCAAGCACAATGGGGTCAACGGGCCGAACATGGCCGCCGTCTATAGCGACCGCGGTCAGGGCGTGCGTGCTCCGGTGGTTTTCTACAACCGCTGCAACGAAGCGGGAGCCCTGTTGAAGGCGGGCGACTTCGACTGGAAAGAGATCTTCGCGGGCGGGGTGCGGTGGTTTCACAGCGGCGGCATTTTTGCGGCGCTTTCCGAAACCACCAGCGACGTCATCATCGAAGGCATGAAGGCCGCCAAGGCCGCCGGCGCCGTGGTCTCCTTCGACCTGAACTACCGCGCCAAGCTGTGGAACATCTGGGGCGGCCACGCCCGCGCGCTGGAAGTGATCGCGAAGATCGTGGAGAACGTAGACGTGCTGGTGGGCAACGAAGAGGACCTGCAAATGGGCCTCGGCATCCCCGGACCGGAGGTGGCGGCGAAGTCGAAGCTCGACCCCAGCACCTTTTTCGGCATGATCGACAAGGTGGTGGCGAAGTATCCCAAGGTGAAGATTGTGGCGACGACGCTGCGCGAGGTCCACTCGACCAACCATCACAGTTGGAGCGCGGTGGCCTGGATCGACGGCAAGACCTACATTGCTCCGACCGCTGAACTGACGGTGCTGGATCGCGTGGGCGGCGGCGACGGCTACGCCTCGGGCTCCGTCTACCACGGCGATGAGGACCACGTGCGTTTCATGAACGAGGTCTACGCGGCCAACTCGCAGAGCAACCCCCTCCACTCGGACCTCTGGCCTTCCACCACCAAGTACGAGGCCGAGATCATCTCCATGACCGCGCGCATGCTGGGGGCGGGGGGGCAGTTAAAAGCCTGCGGAGTGGTCACCAGCGGCGGCACCGAGAGCATCATGCTGGCCATGAAGGCCTACCGCGACTGGGCCCGGGAGGAGCGTAAGATCTCCCGGCCGGAGATGATCGTCCCCTCCACCGCTCATCCCGCCTTCGACAAGGCCGCCCACTTCTTCGACATCAGGATACGCCATGTACCGGTGGGGCCCGACTTCCGGGCCGACCTGGAGGCAACCCGGCGGGCCATCTCCCACAGCACCGCCGTCATCGTGGGCTCGGCCCCCTCCTTCCCCCACGGGGTCGTGGACCCCATCGAGGGCCTTTCGGAACTGGCGCGCGAGCGAGGCATCGGCTTCCACACCGACGCCTGTCTGGGAGGCTTCATCCTCCCCTGGGCGGAGGAGCTCGGCTACCCCGTGCCCGCCTTCGATCTCCGCCTCCCGGGAGTCACCTCCATCTCCGTGGACACGCACAAGTACGGTTACGCTCCCAAGGGGACCTCGGTGATACTCTACCGCGACCGCAAGCTCAGGCACCACCAGTACTTCATGACCACCGAATGGCCCGGGGGCATCTACTTCACCCCCACCTTCGCCGGCAGCCGGCCTGGCGCCCTCTCCGCGGCGTGCTGGGCGGCGCTGGTCTCCACCGGCCAGGAGGGGTACCGCGAGGCTACCCGGCAGATCCTGGAGGCTGCGGGCACTGTCAAGCAAGGCATCGAGGACATCCCCGGCCTGCGGGTGCTGGGCGAGCCGTTGTGGGACATCTCCTTCACCTCGGACGAGGTGGACATCTACGAGGTGCTGCAGTCCATGACCGATCGCGGCTGGAGCCTCAACGGGCTGCAGAAACCCCCGGCGATCCACATCTGCCTGACCCTGCGGCACGCCCGGCCGGGAGTGGCCGAACGCCTCCTCGAGGACCTGAACGCCTCGGTGCGCCACGCCGGATCGAGGCCTCCCGGAGGCGGGGGCAAGACGGCCATGTACGGCATGGCGGCCACCTTCCCCGACCGCAGGCTGGTGAAGGAGGCGCTCAACATCTACCTGGATACCCTGTACGAAGCGTGAAGGCGGCAGGTGACGTTTAAGACGGCGTTCTCCCGGTAATAAGGAACACGAGATGAAAACGCTGCAGGGAAACGCAAGAAAGGCGATTCAGCTGGTGCTGGCGCTGCTGGCGCTGGGTACGCTGGCGGTGCCGCTCCTGGTGGTAAGCACGTCCGGCTTCGCTTCCTTTCGCACCGCGATCCGCCTGACCGCCCTGTATGCCCTGACCCTGGTCTTCATCAACGTCGTGACCGGCTCCTTTCGGCCCCTGCTGGCCGGCATCTTCAAGCCCAAGACCTTGTTCAAGGTACACAACTACACGGGCGTCGCCGGCTTTTCCCTGGCGCTGGCCCACGGCATACTCATCGTCGTGTACGGTATATGGCCGGGGTTCACCAAACTGGGACCGGTAGCCTTCTACCTGCTGGCGTTGACCACCTCCACCGCGCTGGGACGCAAGTTTTTAAAGAAGGGCTGGCGGCAGATCCACCGCTTGAACTACGTCGTCCTGGCGGTCGCGCTGGTCCATGCCTTCCAGGTGGGCTCGGATCTGCTGGACGGCGGGGCCCTCAAGGTCATCTTGATCATCTATGCGGCCGTGGCTTCTGCCGGGTTCATCTACCGGCTGCAGGAGATGACAAGGCGCTATTGGAGGAAGAGAAAGGCCGGCGCCTAGGAGTTATCCAGGACGAACGCGGCGATATCCTCGATGACTTCCTGCGACACGTGGCCAGGCTGCTGGTATTCGTCCGGCTTGCTCATCCCGGTGCCCGTGATGAACAGGTGGTTGAGGTCGGGGTAAGTCTCCAAGGTCACGTTGGGCATACCGTAAAGCGCTTCCTGCCAGAGGG
Organism: uncultured Solibacteraceae bacterium; assembly: GCA_964406685.1. Taxonomy (GTDB): domain Bacteria; phylum Acidobacteriota; class Terriglobia; order Bryobacterales; family Bryobacteraceae; genus JACQZT01. The sequence goes on from CAYOTD010000024.1 coordinate 13,399, forward strand.
TGAAGTCGGCCATGGTCACCTGGTAGTCACGCGCCCCCTGCAGTATCAGCAGGGGCCGGGTGATGCTCCTCGCCTCCTTTGCCGGCTCGTACCCGCGCAGGTCCAGCCAGTAGCGGCCGGTGGTGCCGAGGGGCAGCTCCGAGGCGGGGGTGTCCGCGGAGAGATCGGGGCTCTTCACCCTGGCCGTCACCGCGCGCATCTGGTCCAGGGTGGCCTGCTCTTCCGCGGTGACGGTGCCGTCCAACGAGGCGATGTACTCGATCTGCTCCAGTACCAGGTCCTCCAGGGGGCGGGCCGCCCCCGCCAGGGCGATGAAGCCCCGGGCTTCAGGTGAGGCCGCGGCGATGCGCGGGATGAGCATACCGCCCAGGCTGTGCCCCAGCACGAAGACGTTGTCCGGGTCGACGCCGGGAGTGGAGCGCAGCAGTTCCACCGCGAGCGCGGCGTCATCCACCGTCTCCTCCCGCACGGTGATATCGGCGCCGGTCGAAGCGATGACCGACTGGTACACCAGCGTCCGCTTGTCGTAGCGCAGCACGGCGATGCCGTGCGAGGCCAGCCCCCAGGCGATGTCCTTGAAGGGGGCGACGGGGCCCATGGACTCGTCCCGGTTGTTGGGGCCGGAGCCGTGCACCAGCACCAGTCCCGGAAAGGGCCCCCCGCCCTTGGGCATGGTGAGGGTGCCCGGCAGGGCCCAGGCGCCGCTGCCCACGGTGGCCTCGCTCTCGGTGAAGGAGGAGGTGTTTACGTAGGAGGGGGGCTGGTACTCGGCGGCCTCCATCACCGGGACGAAGAAGAGCCCGGCGACCTTGCCGTCCCCGTCGAACACCAGCTTGACGTCGAGGCTGGCATCGGCGAAACGGCAGGTGACGAAGACCGCCTCGTAACCACCGGCGCTCTCGAGGCGCGTTGAGGTGATTGATTGGAAGGGGCCGGTCCGCTCCAGGAGGGTCTCCCACGCCTGCTGCAGCGTGGCTGACGGCATCTGTTCCTGCATGGTGGCGTCGAAGTCCCGGACGGGGGTTGAAAAATCACCGGAAGCGATGGCCTCCACCATGGCCTGGGCCCTGGCCTGGAGGCCGTCGGTCGTGGCGGCTTCCTGCTCGTTGCCGCATCCCGCGAAAAGCCCCAATGCGATGATGACCAGGATGACCAGGACTGCGGATGCAAGCGAACGAGTCCGGGAGATCATCGCTATTCAACCCTGGTTATCGGCGGAAGCACGTAGGTGCCGTCGAGGACGGCCTCACGCGGTTGATACATGCGCATCACCGGCCGGAAGTCTCCCTCGGGCGCGGGCAGCCAGTTGGGCTCCTTTTCTGGGCCCGGCGAGTCCTTCTGGAAGTAGATGGTCAGGGAACCATCGCCGGCCAGCTTAAGCCCGGGGGTACGGTCGCCGATGGAATAACGTTTGATGGGGTTGGCGACCAGGTGGAAATCCGGCGTGTCGTACATGGTCAGCGACCAGAAGGCGTCCACCGGCGGCATGCTCTCCAGCCGCAGCTCGTAACGGTGCGCCCCGGACAGCTGCTCGCCGCCGGCGTCCGTGTAGATCATCGCGTAGTACGCCTCATACCCGTGGTTACCCCACAGGCCTGCCCGCGCCCCGATGGCCCGGGCGACGTAGGCCCGCATGCGGTCCGCGATCTTCCACTCGGGCGAGTCGACGGTGCCGAGGCCCAGGTAGTCGAGGTTGTAGTCGAAGAGATGCGTCGCGCCGGACCAGCCGTTGACCGGCTTGCCGCCGCCGGCCTTGATGAGCATCTCCAGCTCGTCCTTTCCGGCTTTCTCTCCTGCCGCGAGCAAGGCCGCGAGCTCCGGGTCGGGATTGACGTAGGGGGACTCCTCCTCCAGGAACCCGAGCTGCCGCATGCCGGAGAGTATCTCCTTGTCCGCCTCCGGCGGCAGGAAGGCGGCCAGGTACACGCGCAGCTGCTCCCAGAACAGCAGGTCTTCGCCTACCCCGGCATCCGGTTCCGGCACTCCGGCAGCAGCAGCCCGCGTTCCCGAAAGCGGAGAGAGCGTGAACCCGTCCTGCAGGGCGTGGACCTCCGGCTCTTCGGCCTCGCCGTTGATCTGTATCCGCCCGACTATGGCGAAGACCCCGCTGGGCGCCCTAATCACTTCCCTGATGCCGTCGGGGACTTCTCCGTCGTAACCGGCCGGGGCAAGCAGGTACTCGGCTTCAGCTGTCCCGGTGGCCCGGCGCCCGACGTAGGCGAAGTTGTTGGTCCAGGCGTCGACGAACTGCAGTACGTAGTAGCGGTCTTGCGTATCGGGGACGTGGAGGACCAGCGGCCCCGTCCGCACGTCGCACATGGCCATGATGTAGAGGGTGTCGTTGTTGGGCGTGACGAACATGGTCTCGGGTCCCAGGAGCTTGCGCGCGTAACCGAACTGGTTGTAGGGCGCGCTCACGGGCAGAGCCCCGCCCCCGACAACGAACTTCCTGACATGTTCCAGGTTGTACACGAGAGGGTAGCCGTAGATGTAAGCTTTGGCCGCGGCCTGCACCCGGGGGTCCACTTCGCCCTGCTGGTTCCCTGCCATCTCCCGGCCCCCTTTACTTTTCTAGCTTGAGGAGTATCTGGGCCGCCAGGGAGGCGACGACGAAGAGCATGTAGACTCCCGAGAGCAGGAACCAGTCCTCGGCC
>CAYOTD010000025.1:0-6107 GCA_964406685.1 uncultured Solibacteraceae bacterium
CATCGCGGAGCCGCGGAGCGGATGGCGGTCAAACACGGTCTTCGACCTGCGCCGGGAGGTCAAGCGCGAACTGGTGACGATTCCCGGCCACCCGGAGGCGCCGCCGCTGGAACAGGACGACAACCTGCAAGCCCACACCGACGACTGGTTCCGCGCGATGCGCAACCGCAAGACGCCGAACGGCAGCATCGACACCGGCTTCGCCCATGCGATCGCCCTGATCATGGCGACCCGGAGCTATCGGGAAGGGAAGAAGATGTACTGGGACCGGAAGCGGGAAGAGATCGTGGACCATCCGGTCCCGCTCTGATGCCTGGCAGGGGGTGTGATACTCCTCAGCCCCGGAAGACGAGCCAGGCCAGCGCCACCAGCGCCAGCGCCACCAGCCAGCCTTGGGCGAAGCCGTTCAGATCGACCCGGTAGGCCCGCCAGAAGCCCTGGCCGGCGGCGCCGCGGAAGGGATGGAACAGGTTCACCAGCAGTAGTTGCTCGCCGGCGCGGGCGGACTGCTCGGCGCGCTGGCGGTCGAGTTCGGGCGATTCGGATTCGCTCACTTCGTACTGGCTGGGCGTTTCCAGGCGGCGGAAGAAGCCGCTCACCTGGCTCGCCGGCTCCGGCGGAGTCACTAGACTTACCAGGACGAACGCCGCGATGCCGGCCAGCAGGGCGGCCAGGAAGACGTTGGGGTCCCAGTGATCGAAGCGGAGCCCCATCATGGCGTACACCGCGAAGTTGGTGGCCATGGCGGCGACGGTCCCGGCCAGGGCGCCCCAGCGGTTGGCGCGGCGCCAGAAGATACCACCCATGGCGCTGATACCCATGTAAGTCGCCAGCGTCTCGGTCAGCAGGAAGCTGTTCAGCACGCGGTCGATGAAGAACAGGGCGTAGACCACGCTTCCCATGGCAATGCCCAGCCCTCCGATGCGGCCCACCCAGAGATAGTGCCGGTCCGAGCGCTGGCGCGCCAGGTAGCGGCCGTAGAAGTTGCGCGTGAACAGCGCGCCGGAATCGACCATGAAAGCCGAACAGCCCGCCATGTTGGTGGCCAGCACGCAGGCGATCAGCAGGCCCACGCCGCCGGGGAACAGCAGGTGGCGGCAGGCGAAGCCGAAGGCCTCTTCCGGCTCCCGCAGCGTGGTGACGCCGAAACGTCCCTGGGCCAGCAGCGCGGCGGCGATCACACCCACCATCGCCCAACCGAGCGTGCAGAAGCGCTTCACGTAGGTGCCGTAGAGGAAGCCGATGCGGCAGGTGGTCTCATCCTTGCCCGTGGCCACCATGCCCATGACGTGCGGCTGGGACGTGATGCCGATCAGTCCATTGATGGTCAACATGAAGATGAACCAGACGCCGATGCCGGCCGGAGTGGCAAGGGAGAACTTGTGCGGCTCAAGGGCCGCTTTCATGCCTCCCATCCCCCCCACTAGGTTCCATCCGAGCGGGATCAGCAGAAACGAAAGCGTGATGATGAGGAAACCCTGGAAAAACTCGGTCCAGGCGGTGGAGACCATGCCGCCGATGAAGCTATAGAGCATGAAGATCACCGTCATGGCCACGACGATCTCGTTCACCGGCACCTGCCCGCCCACCGCCTGGCTGATCACTTTGGCCGCGCCCTTCAACATGCTGGCCATGTTGATGGTGAAGTAGATCAGGGCGAACACCATGTACACCGCGCCCATCCACAGGCCGTAGCGGTCCTCGAAATACTCGCCGATGGTGGTGCGCCTCATGCGGCGGTACAGAGGGGCCATCAGCCAGTAGAAGGGCGTGGCGAACATGTTCTTCCACTGGTACCAGATGCCCGAGACGCCGACGCCGTAGACCGCGCCGGCCAACGACACCGGCATGTCGGCGTGCGTCCCCGAGGCGAAGCTCTGGCCGATCATGATCCACTTGTTGAAGCCTCGCGCGCCGAGGAAATAGTGATCGGTGTCGCCGACGCGGCGGCCGATCCAGATTCCCAGCGCCGCGATGGCGATCAGGTACCCAACCAGGACAAACCAATCGACAGGGGTCAGCGAAAGTGAGGGCATGAACTAGGGCTTCTCCAACTGGAGTAAGACTAGATCATACACTTCAAGGCGCGGAACGCGCAGACGGGCGACGCTTCCCTTCATCTCGACGGCCAGAGTGGTCTCGCCGCCGTCGGGCGAGGCGAGGGCGGCCTGGTGTAACCGGTAGCCGCCGGGGATGCGCACACTTACCTCGATCTTTCTCACGGGACGGTGAAAGCCGAAGTTCACCAGGTGCAGGTTCAGGTTCCCCGTGCCCTTCTGCCGCGTCAACTCGATGGCGACGTGCTCGGGGACGTTGACCCGGGCCGAGAACTCGCCGCGAGCGGCCCACCGGACGGCCTCGGCCAGCTCGGCATGATTCACCGGGAGCCGCCAGCTCTTGAAGCCGAAGTAGTAGTTCATGCGCGGTTCCGGCGGCTCGACCGCCGGGACGATGCGAGGAATGTAGACCACGCGTCCGCGGCCGAACTCGCGGCGCACGGTGCCTCGGCTCTCTTCGGGCGTGTCGATGCCGAACAGGTCGGCGAGGGCGAACTTGCGGCGGACGAGGCGCCAGTCGGTCAGCAGCGAGCTGTTGCCGGTGGCCACCAGCCCGCCGCCTTCCTGGACGAAACGCCGGATCAACTCCACCTGCGCGTCACTCAAGGCATCCTGATCGGCCAGCACCAGCACCTTGTAGCGGCTGAGGCCGTTCAGGTGCTTGTCGAAGATGAGATTGAAGGGGATGTGGTGCTGGATGAAGGTCTGTTCGGCGAGCGTGGCGGCGACAATCGCCTCCGAAGGGTTAAACTCGGTGGCGGCAAACGCGTGCAGAACGGCGGCGTCGCCCACCGGTTCGGTAGCCGCCAGATCGGCTTTGTGCTGGTGAAAGAATCGGATGTAGCGCTGCGCTTCGGGAGTGAGCTTGATGCCGTCGGGGTGGACGTCGCCGACCATGCCGAGGTTGTTGCCGTTGAAAGCCATGGCCTCGGCGATGCGCAGGTGCGGAGGGCTGGCCGGGTCCTGCGAGCCGTAGCGACCGCCGGTATAGACGAACAGCGACTTGCCCATCACGCGCGCGGCCTTGAAGGAGCGAATCTTGGAGACCAGGCGGCCATCGGGGCTCCAGGCCGCGTGCGATCCTTCCTCGCTCCATACGATGTCGCCATGTTCGAGCATGGAGCCCAGATCGGCGCCGTGGGAGAAGCCGCCGTTGTGGGCGGGGTAGACGCCCGGGTTGCCCTCCAGGGCTACTTCCGGGTTGAGCGAATCGATGAAGACGTCGTGTTCGGCGTAGTGGCGCGTCGTCTCGGAGGCGCGCCACAGCACCCACTCCTGCATGACCGGGTTCTTCAGTTTGCCGAAGCGGACGGGACCCTCGAACAGGTCGAACGGCGGAGGGATGACGCCCTCCAGCCGCTCGAAGCCAAAGCGAGCCTTGCGGGACCCGGCCGGGTAGCGCTCCTGTAGCCAGCGGCTGAACCGCTCCGTGCAGTAGCGGCAGCGGCAGCTTTTCGGCTCCGCCCACTGGTACATCTGGTCGAAGTGGATCAGGTCGAGTTTGATGTCCTGAATCCCCAGGCGCAGGACCTTCTCGATGAAGGCCTTGTAGCCGGGGTTGTTGCGGCAGGCCACATAGCGGAAGGTCTGGTCGCCGGCGTGGCCGTAATACATCGGCCGGCCGTTCTCGTCCACCTGCATCCAGTCGCGCGCGCCGGGCTCTTCCAGGAAGAAGGTCTCGTACATCATGGTCGAGCCGACGTAGCCGCCCACCCTGACGCCGTGCTTGTGGGCGAAGGCGGTGAAGCGGCGCGTGGCGTCGATGTCCTCGGCCTCGGTGGCCAGCCCGGCGCCCTTGTGCAGGTTGGTCACGACGAGGTTGACGCCGGCCTCGCTCAGCTTGTGCGCGGCCTGCTCGGAGCGTTCCGCCATCCAGTTCTCCACGTCTTCGAAGGACTGGCCGCCACGGCGGCGGATGAAGGACAGAGGCTCCCAATTGCCGGCCATCACGATACCCTGGCCCACCCAGGCTGGACGCGAGGGACGCTTGGGCGGCGCCGCGGCGGGCAGGATGTTGGAAAGCAGGAAGAGACAGAAGATGATTCGTCGCACGAATGGGCTCCTTCAAGGGCTAATCCAACCGAACGCGCCAAAGATAGCTGGATCGGTGGTGGTTGTCGTTCTCCCCCAGATACAGGGTATGGTCGTCCGCGATCGCGATCTCGTGAATGCGGGCCGGCGTTTCACCGCTGGCGGGATCCACCAGTCCGTCGTAGCAATCGATCCGGCCGGAACCGGTGTCCAGACGCATCAGTTGGGTGCGGCCGTTCAGGCCGCCGCCGCCGTACAGAACGCCGTCGCGCAGGGCGAGCGCGGGGAACCGGCCGGCCTCCATGACCTGCGCGATCTTCTCGACGTTGCCGGTAGCGATCGAGATGCGGCACAGAACACCGGCCACGGTTCCGGCGTAGATGAACTCGCCGCCGTCGTAGGCCATCGAGTCGCAGAACCCAAAGTCGTCGCGGTGGCGTGTTTCGTCGAGAAGCTGGCCGCACGGCTCGGCGCGCGGCAAACCGTGTTCGAACCAGACGAAACGGTCGCCGTCGGGGTGGTACTTGAATAGGCGCACGGGGCACGGGCCGGGAGTCTCGTCCCAGGCGCGCGTCTCGGCGCAGGTGCCCCACAGCCAGCCGGCGCGGTCGACGACGGCGTTGTGCGGCTGGGCCAGCAGGATCGCGTTGCCGATCCAAGCGAGGATCTCGGACCGGCCGGAGGCGAGGTCGAACCGGAAGACGGATTCCGCCGGATAGGTGAAGCCGTAGAGAAGGCCGCGCTCCCAGTCGGCCGCGATCGACTGGACGTAGAGGTGCGGCACGGGCACGCCAAGCACGGTGGTGGAACGGGTGCGCGGGTCGAAGCGGGCGAGTTTGCCGCCGGGTGCGGCCCGCTGGTCCTCGATGTCGTGCAACTGCGAAGTGCCGAAATACCAGCAGCCGTCGCGCGGACTCCGCAGGAGCGTGCGGTGGATCTTAGCGTCGAAGTGGTCGGTCCAGGCGCGCGAGTCGAGACAGTCGAAGCGCTCCGCAGGCCGGATCGAAGGTGTAGAGCAGATCGCCATCGATCGAGTTCAGGCCGCAGTAGACCAGGCGCTCCGCGTCGCTCCAGGCCACGGCGTCGAAGCTGATCCAGCCGTCGCGCCAGGCGGCGTCGGCCGCGAGTTGCCGGTAGCTCCACCGCCCCGCAATACGCTCTTTCCAGCCTTCCAGGCGGTAATCGCGCAGCCGGAAGGCGCTGACGTGAAGGCGATGCATTGAACCTCCCGAGCCGGACAAAGCGGTTCAGGCCAGCTCAAGGGTATTGGGTATCACGGTTCCAGACCGACATCAAGAAACATATCTCTTAAACAGAGTATTTTTCAGAAACATTTCGGAACTCTTTCTTGAAAACCCTCTCTGCGAATGGTTCAATGGCTGAGGGAGATGAGTCAAAAGCCGACACTCCGGGATGTGGCCCGTGCGGCGGGAGTGAGCACGGCTACCGTGTCGCGCGTCGCGCGCGGCAACCCTTCGGTGGACGAAGAGATCCGGGCGCGCGTGCGAAGGGCGGCGGCGGATCTGGGAGTCAGCCTCAGCGGCCGCTCCGGCTCCAGCCTGATCATGTTTCTGCTGGCCAACCGGCCCATGTTGCATCCGGTCCACTCGCACATCCTGGTGGGTTCGGAGAGCTACTGCGCCTCGCGCGGATGGGACGTGGTGTTCCAGTCGTACCGCTACCCGCTGCACGAAGACCCGAAACGGCTGCGGTTGCCGCGCATGCTGGAACAGCGCGGACTGGTGCGCGCGGTGATCCTGGCGGGGACCAACTCGCCGAACGTGCTCGAAGCCTTGCGCCCGCTGGGCATCGAGATGGCCATATACGGCAACAACGTCGTGGGCGAATGGGACGCCAGCCGGCACAACGTCGTCTACTCGGACGAGATCGACGGAGCGCGCGAGATGACGCGACTCCTTCTGGGCATAGGCCACCGCGACATCTGGTACGTGGGCTGCGCGGGATTGCCGTGGATGGAGCGCGCCGGGGAGGGCTACCGGCAGGCGATGGAGAGCGCCG
>CAYOTD010000025.1:6117-15989 GCA_964406685.1 uncultured Solibacteraceae bacterium
GTTGATGCACTCGGAGGAGCGCGAGTCCGGCTACCTGGCGGCCAAGGCGCTGCTGGCGCAGCCGGCCCCGATGACGGCCATCTTCGCGGGCAGCGACCCGACGGCCGAGGGCGTCTATCGCGCATTGCGCGACCTGAACGTTCGCGTACCGGACGAGATCAGTGTGTGCGGGGTCAACGACACCGAGGGCGCGATTCTGCACCCCGGGCTGACCACCATCCGGCCCTTTCCGGAGGAGGTCGGCCGCAACCTGGCGGAACTGGTGCTGGAGCGGCTCAAGCACCCGGAACTGGCGCCGCGCCAGGTGGTGATTCCCACGCAGGTGGTGCGGCGCGAGTCGTGCGCGGCGCCGTCACTGTAGCATGGCGTTGATCTCGCGCAGCACTTTGACGTCGAACTTGGGCTTGCGGTCGTAGGTCATCAGGCCGTTGATCTCCTGCTCGACGTCGGTGATCTGGGTGTAGCAGACGCCCGCGAAGGGACTGCGCGCGATGGCGCGATAGAGGCCCCGCAGCCGGTCGAGGGCCGCCTCGGCGGTCTTCTCCACTCCGGCGTAACCCCACGCGGCTTCCGGCACCTTGTGTCCTTCGGGGATGAAGGCGATGCCGCCGAATTCGGACAGATACAGCGGCGTGCCGTTGTACTCCACACCCGGCACCAGCCAATGGATCGAGCGGCTGGGCAGCCGGACGCCGGGCTTGCCGAAATCCATCCAGCGCGGCGCCAGGGTTTGTTCGTCGCGGGAGTAGTCGTGCACGGCGAACAGGTCGGTCATCTCGGTGTGCTCCCAACCCTCGTTGTCGATCACCAGGCGGCTGGCGTCGAGCGACCTGGTCAGCGTGTAGAGCGAGCGCAGGTGCTGCTGCTGGCGCGGATCGCGCAGGTTGGGAACGCCCCAGCTTTCGTTGATCGGATTCCAGAGGATGATGGACGGATGGTTCCAATCCCGGCGGACGGCCTCGATCCACTCGCGCGTGAAGGCGGCGGCGTACTCCTCGTCGTAGAGATAGGCGTTGGCCATCTCGCTGGAAACCAAAAAACCCATCTTGTCGGCCCAGTAGAGGAAGCGCGGGTCTTCCAGCTTCTGGTGCTTGCGCGCGCCGTTGAAGCCCATCTCCTTGGTCAAGCGAATGTCGTACTGGATGGCCTCGTCGGTGGGCGGGGTCAGGATCGACTCGGGCCAGTAGCCCTGATCGAGCACGAACTTCAGGTAGATCGGCCTGCCGTTGAGCGTGACGCGCCCACCCTCCACACTCACCGTGCGGAAACCGAAGTAGGATTGCACGCGATCGACCACCGTCGCGCCGCTGCGCAACTCCAGCGTCACGTCATACAGGTTGGGCGCGCCCGGCGACCACAGGCGAGGTTCGCGCACCATCGCCGCCACCGCGGCGCGATCGCCCCGGGCGGGCGTCTGTGCTTCGGCCACCGTCGTCTCGCGGTCGCGGACGGTCACGTGCAGCGCAAGGCCGGCCGCCGGCCGCGCGATCCACACATCGAAACGCGCCACGCCGTCGTTGGCAGGCTGTGAGTGCAGACCGCGCAGGTAACTGGTGCCGGCCGCCTCCAGCCATACCGGCTGCCAAATGCCGCTGGTGCGCGTGTAGAAGATGCCGCGGGATTTCGGTTCCCAGTACTGCTTGCCGCGCGGGATGTAGCGGTCCTCGGGCGGGTCCTCGGCGCGCACAGTGACGGTGTTGGCGCCGGGCTTGAGAAGCGGCGTGATGTCGAAGCCGAACGGGACGCTGCCGCCCTCGTGCTCGCCCGCCATCTGCCCATTCACCCAGACGCGCGCGCGATAGTCGACCGCGCCGAAGTTCAGCAGTACGCGCTTGCCTTTCCATCCGGCCGGCACGGTAAAGGCGCGGCGATACCAGATCCACGGATGGAAGGCGGTGTCGCCGATCCCGCTCAGCTTGCTCTCGAAGCAGTACGGGACGACGATCGCGCGGCTGAACTTGCGGGCGCCCGAAGGCCAGTTCTCGTCGAGCCCGAGATTAGTGTCGTCGAATTCGAATTCCCACTTGCCGTTGAGGCTCAGCCACTGCTCGCGCTGGAACTGCGGTTGCGGGTACTCGGGGCGGGGGACATCCTGCGCGCACAGGGCGGCGGCACAGAGCAAGAGCACAAGGACGAATGTCATGGATTTGAGAATACCTGAACGCGCGGAAGGCCGTCTCCGGCTGAGCGGGGTCAGCGCTTGAGCAGAACCACGCGGCCGGCGAACTCCCGGCCGGCCAGTTGCCGGACGCCGGAATCGAGCGTCACGAGCACGCCATCGCGCGCGGCCGCCTGCCAGAGCAGGACCGCATCCGTCCACCGCTGGTACCCACGCAGCCTCCCTATGACCGTCGTGAGGCCAGCGGCCATCTCACGATCCAGGGGCCAGAACTCGTGCCCCTCGTGCCGCACAGCCTCGTTCAGGGTCTCCAGAGCGCCCGGCGGCGTCACCGCTCCCCGCGTCACGGCCGGGTTCGTGAGCAGACGCAGAACGCCAAGTTGCGTCAACGGATTGGTCGCCCACGCCCGGCTGCCCGCCCGCGCGAACCAGGCGTGCGCCACGGAGTGGCTTTCGTGGTTTGGCCAGAGGAGAGCTAGCAGGACATTCACGTCCAACAGGTGGCGGGTCATTCTTCGTCCAGCAGTTCCTTCACCCGTTCGGTGGTAAGAACCGGAAAACCGTCCGGAACCTGAAACACCGGCAGTCCGTTGCGCTGGCCGGTCGAAAGCTGGTATTTCGCCCCTCGCCGGATCAACTCGGACGCGGCTTTGCCCAGCGGAACACGGCTTTCCCCGGCGTATGCGCGGATCGCCTCCATCGCATCATCGTCCAGCGAGATCGTGGTACGCATACAATAATGATGTCATCAGGACAAAATGATGTCAACTCTACCAATGTGATGCGGCGGGTGCCTGCCGGTAATCAAGCCGGCGCCGGCCGGAAGCGACGGTTCGGAACGCCAGGTTCTCCACAGGCTCCCGTAGCGGGGGCTCCGCTCCCAGGAAGATCACGCCGCCCGCCGGGACCCGGGTACGAGTCAAGCTTGAAGCGAGAATGTGGAGGCCCGTGCCGCACTACTTTGGCAGCGTGAGAAAGGACTGTCCCGGCTGCGGAAGCGAAGACCTCCGGCGTTCCCACCGCCGGGGGTGGTTTGAACTGCTCCTCTCGATTGTGGGAGTCTTCCCCTGGCGCTGCCAGAACTGCGGTGCCCGTTTTCGGCGGCTTGTTCTATGGGAGCCCAGCCGGCTGCCAAAGGACGAGCGGAGGCTGGACCGCCCCTGGAGCGTACGGCTTCGGCTGTCGGCCCCTCTTCAGTTCGCGGGCTACCTGGCCGGCATCGCTCTGACAGTCGCCTTTGTGGTGTGGCTGGTCACCTTAGGGGGCGGTGGCGGAGCGCCGTGACCGCCTTGCGGTTTCAATCCCGATACTCGAAGCTCCCCACAAACGCACTGCGCTTGTATGGGCTGCTCCACGTCGTGTTGAGCCCCTGGCCGCGAAACTCGTGCGCCAGGGTGTAGGCCGGCATCGCGTGGTCGAGTTCGGTCAGCGGATCGTACCAGACCTGTTCGTGCCGGCAGATCTCGTCTCCTTCCGCGATGGCGCGGGTGCGAATCGTCGCCAGAGTGCCGGCTACGAGGGTGGCCGCCGCCGCGTGCAGGTTACCGCCTTCGAAAGTCAGGCTCACGGGTTGGTAGTAGATGCGGACGATATCCTGAAGCAGGTCCTTGCTCATCCGCTGGGCGAAGCTGCGGAGCGCCAGGCGTTGCTCGGGACTGGCGCGCTCGTCGACGATCAGAATCGAGCGAACCGGAAAGGCCGTGTGGAAGCGATCGCCAAGGGTGGAGGATGCCTTCACGGCGCCAACCACGCCCAGACCGTCCAGGGGTACTCCCTGCCAGGAGCCCTTCGTGATCCGCCATCCGAAGACCGCCAGGTCGCCAGTGAGGCTCACCTCGCTGTTGGCAAAGCAGGCCCCGGTGTAGACGTCCGCCGTGCGAGCCTCCACATACTCGCCCACCAGGCTGGTGCGCGACAGGCTGGCGGCAGAAGCTGCGGCCCCCATGGCCGCCAGCAAAGCCGTTGTCGCAAAAGACTTTAGCATCCCAAACCTCCCGAGAAAGGTGGATTCTTCCCAGATAGGTACAGTATACCAGGCTGGCTTTCCAAGCGCCGCCGGCCGTCAGGCGGCCACCGGACCCCAGCCGTGGCCGAGGGCGGCCAGGATGAGTTCCTTGCGCCGCTCGGCCGCCTGCACGGCGGAATCCATGGCGACGGCGTACAAGGCGGCGGCAATCACAGCCGCCACGCCGAGCACGGCGTAGAAAGCCAGCGTGCTGGCAAAGGCATAGCGCGCCAGGTAGGCGAGCAGGATGGGGATGCTCAGCAGGGGATAGATCACCAAGAGCATGGCGTGGAAGCGTCCCAGGCTACCCGAATGCCAGGATTGCGACGGGTCCACCGCCCGGGGAAAGTGCGTGGAGCTGAGGTTCCCCACCGCCAGCATGTCGACGCTGAGCACGGCGGTTACCGAGTAGGCTTCAATCACCCGCGCCACCGAGATGGGCATTCCGAGCATCGCGCACACTGCCGCCACCGCCGTGACCTCGGCGACGACAAAGAAGACCGCGGCCAGGTTCTTTGCGACCAGGACCGCGCGGAACGGCACCGGCAGAACGTAGTAGGCCTGCGCGGCGCCGCGGTCGAAGCCGAAGACGTTGTAGAAGGAGACCTCGCCCAGCAGGAGCAGCGCATAGGAGCTGACAAAGGTCAGGTAGTTGGACGCGATGGTGGCGGCCGAGCCCCGGTTGCTGCCGAAGGCCAGCGGCAGCCAGACCAGCAATCCGAAGGAGAAGCCCATCAGGAAGACCAGCCGGAACCGGGGTGCCCGGGAGAGGAACCGCAGTTCTTTTTCCAGGAGACCGCCCAGCGGGTCGCGAAACAGCGCCGAGGGCCAACCCAGCAGCCGGTCCAGCGACCAGCGCGAGCGGGTGGGGCGGGAGGGCGCGGCGGCGGCCTCCCGCTCATCGAAGTGCAGCGTGATGGCGAACTGCCAGCGGCCAAAGCCCCAGGCGGCCACAGTCCAGAAAACCAGGGAAGCCCAGCCGATGATGCGGGTGCCGCCGAGGGCGACGTCGGCGGCCGCCGTCCAGGGGGCCAGACCGAACCAGACGGAGTGCATCGTGCGGTGAAGGGAATCCGAAACGCCTCGCAGCAGCAGAAGCTGGGGAAGCGCCGCCATGATCACCATCAGGAAGATCACGACCTCGCGGACGCGGCGGCGCGCCAGCAGGCGCCGCAGCAGGTCGCGGAGTCCGGCCGACAGGAACAAGTTTAGGGCGACGAACAGCGCCATGCCGGCCAGCCCCCGCAGCGGCAGGGCCGGATTCAGGAGTATGCCTACCGAAACTCCTGTAATCAGCAGCAGAACTTCGCCGGCCACCGAGGCGCGCAAAAGGACTTCGAGGGCGAACAGGTGGTTTTGCGGAATGGGGTAGACCAGCAGCTTCTTCAACTCGAGCGAGAAGCCGGTGGAGGCCAGCAGGATGGGCACGGCCTGGAAGTAGAGGAACGCCAGCATCAGTCCGCCGTTGAGGATAGGGGCGTAAAGGATCTCATTGGCGGGGTTGGAGAACAGGAACGCCGCCGCGATGGCTCCCAGCGTGCAGGCGCCGTACCACACGCCCGCTCCGATAACGGAGAACGCCAGGCCCAGGCGGCTGGCGCGCGGGTAATAGTTCCGGATCGAGCGCCATTGGGCCAGCAGGACGGCGCGGACTTGGGCGAACTCGGTCATAGCCAGTCCAGCGCCTCGGTGGATCGCCCGGCCCCCACGGCGCGGACGAAAATGTCCTCCAGCGTGTCGGCACCGTTGCGGACCTCGGCGAGGGTATCGTCCATGACCAGCCGGCCCTGGTGGATGATGGCCACGCGGTCGCAGAGGCGCTCGACCACCTCCAGCACGTGGGAGGTGAGAAACACGGTGGCGCCGCGCCGGACCTGGTCGAGCAGGATGTCCTTCATCAGGCGCGCGCCTACGGCGTCGACCCCTTCGAACGGCTCGTCCATCAGGAACAGGTCGGGCCGGTGGATGAGGGAAGCGGCCATGGCGAGGCGCTTGCGCATCCCTTTGGAGTAGTCGGCGATCAGCTTGCCCGGCTCGCCGTCCAGTTCGAACAGGGCCAGCAACTCGCGCGTCCGGTCGCGGGCCACCCGGCGCTCGAGGCGGTACATGCGGCCGACGAACTCCAGGAACTCGTTGCCGGTCAGGTGGTCGAACAGGAGAGTCTCGTCGGGGACCAGCCCGACGCGCTGCTTGATCTCGGTGGAATGCTCCGGCATCGCCAGGCCGAGGATTTCGATTTCACCGGTGGTGGGAGGGGCCAGGCCCATCAACATGCGGATGGTGGTGGTCTTGCCGGCGCCGTTGGGTCCGAGGAAGCCGAAGAAGCACCCCCGCGGGATGCGCAGGCTGAGGCCGTCGACCGCCGCCTTGTCACCGTAGATCTTGCGCAGGTCGCGGACCTCGATGGCCGGGGAATCGGGAATCATCTCGTCTCTCTAATCCTACTCGCACAAAGGTACTAATGGAGAAAACCCTACTCCAGCCGATAAGTCCCGTGAGATGACCGAGGCAGTGGAGACTTGTCCCGCCTTTCAGAGGGCCCTGGGTGCCCTGGCCAGCCTGCCGCCGTTCTCCCCGGTTTTGAACCGGTTGACCGGTGAGATGGCTCGCGAATCGGTTTCGTTCGCCAAACTGGCCGAATTGATCGAGAGCGACGCGGTGCTGGCGGGCAACGTGCTTCGGGTGGTGAACTCGGCGCTGTACGGGTTGCGCTCCACCGTCAGCTCGGTGCGGCACGCCATCTCGATCCTGGGCCTGAGCAAGCTGCGGAACCTGGTGTTGGGCCTCTCCGTGTCGCGTCTTTGGACCAAGGTCCACGGGCCGGTGGGTTGGTCGATGGCCCATTTCAACCGCCACGCGGTGGCGGTGGCGCTGCTCTCCGACCTGGTCGCCATGGAAGTCGACGTCGAGTACCCCGAAGGGGCGTTCACCGCCGGCCTGCTGCACGATATCGGCAAGCTGCTCATCGCGGTTTCGTGTCCCTCCGAGTTCCTGGATATCGACAATCTGACCGGCGCCGACTGGGAGAAGGAAACCGGCTTCGAAGAACTGATCCTCGGTGTGCGCCATGCCGACCTGTCGGCCGCCGCGCTGGAACGATGGAACCTGCCCGCGCCGATCCGAGAAGCGGTGGCCGGCCATCATGATTCGCTCGGTGCCGGCCGGATCCGGCTCTCCGGCGTCGTGCTCGTGGCCGATGCCGCAGCCAACGCGCTCGGCCATGGGAGCCGCACCTCCGTGGTCGCCACGGAAAACGCGGCCGAAATCCTCGCCCAGGCGGTGCCGGAGGAACGGACCGCCGCGCTGTTGGCCGAATTCGGCCGCGCCTTTGGCGCCATCCGCCAGTTCTTCTAGTCCCAGGGTGCCGAGGCCTGCGCCGTCGCCAGCTTCGAGGGAGGTCGATCTGGTAAAATCGCCTCCGGTATGAAGATCGGCATGATCGGTCTGGGCTTCATGGGGAGCACTCACCTCAAAGCCCTTCTCAAGACCCCCGGCGTGGAGCTGGTGGCTGTCTCGGCGGACGATCCCAGGGCGCTGTCCGGCGACCTGAGCCACATCCAGGGCAACATTGGCGGGCCGGGAGAGAAGCTGGATTTCTCCAACGTCCGCAAGTACTCCGACGCTCACGGCGCGGCTCTCGACCCGGAGGCGGAGGCGGTTGACATCTGCCTGCCGACGAACATGCACGCTGGTGTGGCGATCAAGGCGTTGCGCGCCGGCAAGCATGTGCTGGTGGAAAAGCCGATGGCGCTCACCGTGGAGGAAACCGAGCAGATGATGGAGGAGGCGGACAAAGCCGGCCGCATCCTCATGGTGGCTCATGTGCTGCGCTTCTTCCCCGCCTACGTGGCCCTGCGCCAGGCCGTCCGCGGCGGCAAGCTGGGCGCCATCCGCTCGGCGCTGTTCCGGCGCCGGTGCGCCGCTCCGGCCTGGAGCATCTGGCTGGGCGACGCCTCCCTCAGCGGCGGTGGAGTCTTCGATCTGCTCATCCACGACATCGACATCTGCGTGCATCTGTTCGGCATGCCGGAGGCGGTGTCGGCCTCGGGCTACGAGGACATGAAGCGCGGAATCGACTTCATCCTGGGCGAGTTGCACTACCCGGGGATCGGTACGGTGGCGGTGACCGGCGGCTGGCACCACCCGAAGTCCTATCCGTTTTCGATGGAGTACACCGTATCCGGCGACGAAGGGACGGTCGAGTTCAGCTCGGCCGGGCGCGCGCCCACCTTGTACCGCGCCTTCGGGGCGGTCGAGGAGCTGCCGCTGCCGGAGCAGGACGGCTACCAGTCCGAGATCGAGTACTTCGTGGAATGCTGCCGCAGCGGGCGCAGACCCGAGATCTGCCCGCCCACGGAATCGGCGGCGGCGGTGTCGCTGGCGCACCTGCTGCTCAAAGCCAGGCAGAACAAAGGAGAGAGAATCGCATGCAGGCCCTGAGGGAATTGGAAATCGGAACGATGTTCTGGGCGGGGCGCGACCCGCTGGAGACCATTCGGGAGTTGAAGAGCCTGGGCGCCCGCTGCGGCCAGATGGGGATTCCGGGCGACTTCCCGCTCGCCGGTGCCGCGGCGGAGTGGAAGGCTGCCCTCGATGCCGAGGGTTTCCCGCTGGTAACCGTGTTTGCCGCCTTCACCGGCGAGGACTACGCCGACATTCCCACCGTCATCCGCACCGTCGGTTTCATTCCCAAGCAGACCCGCTCCGAGCGGGAAGCCCGGACGTGGGCCATCAGCGACTTCGCCAAGGTCCTCGGCGTTACCAGCATCGCCCTGCACGTCGGTTTCGTGCCGGAGGATACATCGGACCCGGACTACGTGGCGGTGCGCGAGATGGTCCGGCGGATCTGCGACCACGCCGCGGCCAACGGGCAGACCTTCGCCCTGGAAACCGGCCAGGAGCCGGCGCACGTGCTGCTGAAGTTCTTCGAGGATGTGGGGCGGGCCAACCTGAAGATCAACTTCGATCCCGCCAACCTGATCCTGTACGGGAGCGGCGATCCGATCGAGGCCCTGGGCCTGCTGGGCAGGCACGTGGTGTCGGTGCATGGCAAGGACGGTGACTGGCCCCCAAAGGGTGTAGCGGGCGCGCTCGGTTCGGAACGGCCCCTCGGGCAGGGATCGGTCGGGATGGAGCGATTCGTCGCTAAGCTAAAGGAAATAGGCTACAAAGGGACGATAAACGTCGAGCGCGAGGGACAGTCGCCCGAGCAGTGGCGAGCGGACGTTCGCATGGGTATCGAGCTGCTTACGCGGCTTCGCGGCTGACGGTTCGCACCAACTGCTCCAGGACCTGCGCGTCCCGGTCGACGGGGATTCGCTCCGGCAAGCCCTCCTCCGTGCCGGCAATCAGGCGCAGCAGGCTCAACTGAAGCTCCAGGCTTTCCGACAGTTCCTGGTCTGTTTCTTTCATACTCGCCAGATCGGACGGAAAGGGCGGAAGCTTTACTCGGATATGGGCCGGATAGTACTTTTCTCACTATTCTGTCGTAGGTAGTCGCGGATTACCCGGTCGACGTAGAGTTGGGTCTCGCGGTAGGGAGGGACGCCGTTGTGTTTTGCCACGGCCCCCGTTCCGGCATTGTAGGCTGCCAGGGCGAGGTTGGCGCTCCCGTCGTACTTGTCGAGCAGTTCGCTCAGGATCCGGCTGCCGGCCTCAATGTTTTGAACGGGATTCCGCGGGTCGACGGCCATCGCGGAGGCGGTGGCGGGCATCAGTTGCATGACGCCAATCGCCCCTTTGGGTGAA
>CAYOTD010000026.1:0-15878 GCA_964406685.1 uncultured Solibacteraceae bacterium
CTGGCCGCACGACGGCGCGGCGGCGCGAGCCGGAGTCCGACGAAGATTTCCAGCGGCGGCTGGCCGAGAAGTACGCGGATCCGGCGATGTTTCACCGCGAGCGGCTGTATTTGTCGCGCCAGCAGTTCGACATCCTGCGCGCCGAGTTGTGGGAGCTGACGCAATCCTTTCTCGACGCCCGCCGCCGCGGGGTCTTCTATCAGAACACTTCGTTCTGTTTCAACTACCAGCGGCCCTGCCCGTACTTCGCCCTTTGCCGTTCGAACGGCAATCCCAACGTGATCGAAAACTTCTACCAGCGCGCCGAGCCCAACGAGGAACTCCGCGTTCTGCCAGCCGGCTCGTCCGAACCCGCTTTCTGAAACCCAAGGAGACTCTGATGTCCATTCTTCCCACGACGAAAACCCCGCCCAAGCCGAGCCTGTCGGATCTGACCGTGCTGTGGTACGGGCAAACCAAGATCGGCAAGAGCCAAACGTGCGCGCAAGCCGACGGCGCCGTCTTTCTCGCCACCGAGCCGGGATTGAACGCCCTCGAGGTCTTCCAGGTGCCCATCCTTTCCTGGGAAGACCTGCTCGCCGCCTGCGCCGAGATCGGCGAGGGCAAGCACCCGTTCAAGACCGTCGTCATCGACACGATCGACAACGCCTACAAGTTCTGCACCGAGTACATCCTGCGCAAGTACAAGGTCGAGCACGAGTCCGACCTCGCTTACGGCAAGGGCTACGCGATCGTCAACAACGAGTTCCAGCGCGTACTGACCAAGCTCGCCTTCCTGCCCTACGGGCTGTACCTGATCTCGCACGCCAAGGAGATCGAGGTCGAAACGCGCACGGGCAAGTACACACGCATCGTGCCGACGCTGCCCGAGAAGGCGCGCAAGATCGTGCTCGGCATGGTCGACATGGTCCTTTACTGCGATCTCGACGTGTCGGTCGGCGTGGACGGCGAGCCGGTGATCCGGCGCGTGATCCGCACCAAGCCGAGCCTCTACTACGAAGCCGGCGACCGCACGGGACGGCTGCCCGAGACGATCGACCTCGACTACCGCAAGTTCCTCGAAGCCTTCCAGGCGGCGGCCGGCGCGCCGCCGAAACCGCAGGCGGGTCCCAAGCAGGCCAAGTAATCCCACGACAGGAGACAACAGCATGAGCAGACACTCGATTGATCTTTCGCAGTTCGATGACGATTTCCGTGCCGAGCAGCCCGAAGAGCGCGGCGATTTCGAGAGCGTGCCCGACGGCAAGTATCAGGTGACGGTCGAGAAGGTCGAGCTGACCGAGGCGCAGAGCTCCGGCAACCCGATGATCAAGTGGACGCTGCGGATTCTCGCGCCGAAGTTCACGAACCGGCTGATGTGGCGCAACAGCGTCATCACGCAAAACACGCTCAAGTACGTGAAGACGGACCTGCACCTGTGCGGGCTCGATCTCGAACGGCTCTCGGATCTGCCGAAGCATCTCCACCGGCTGCTCGACGTGAAGCTTGAAGTGACGAAGCGCACCAAGGGCGATAGCGAGAACATCTACTTCAACCGCCGCATCGAGACGAGCCAGAGCGCAGCGAAGTTCCGGCGGGAGGCCGACGACGCCCTTGTGCCGTTCTAACGCGGGCCGCGCCACGATCGTCATCGACTCGCGGGAGCAGGAGCCATACTCGTTCGATCCCCGGCTAACGAACGCCGAGCGGCGGGCGCTCAAAGCGGGGGATTACTCCGTCGGCGGGCTCGAAGACCAGGTGGCCATCGAGCGCAAGACGCTCGATGACTTCGTCTCGACGTTGATCCACCGCAGGTGGCGCTTCCGGGAGGAACTGCGCAAGCTCAGCCAGTACCGCGCCGCCTGCGTGGTGGTCGAGGCCGAACTTCTCGACGTGCTCGGCAAGCGTTATCGCGGCGAGGCACGGCCGGCGGCTGTCGTCGGTTCGACGCTCTCGATCCTGCTCGACTACGGCGTGCCGGTCGTGTTCTGCGGAAACCGCCAGGCGGCGTGCCATTTCACGCAGGCCTTTCTGCTGGCGGCCTGGAGGAGGTGGGGCCGATGAAGGAACAGCGCGAGTCGATCCGCGGCATCGTCGACACGGTCTTCTACTCGAGCCCCACGTTCAGTGCGGGCCGCCTGGTGACGCCCGATGGCGGCGAGGTGAAGTTCGCAGGCAAAGTCTTTGTCCGCGAGCACGACGCGGTACGGCTTGAAGGCCGCTGGGTGACGCATCCGAAGTACGGGCGCCAGTTCGAGGCTGAGTTCCTGGGCCACGACCTGGAACTCGATCCCGAGGGGCTTGCCAACTTCCTCGCCAATCATCCCGACATCAAGGGCATCGGCCCGGCCAGGGCGAGGTTGATCGCCGATCGCTTCGGCACGGACTTCGATGCGGCCATCCGGAACGAGCCTGAGTCAGTGGCGGCTGTGGCCAAGGTGCCCACCGAAACCATTGGCGAGCTGCGCAGGATCTGGATCGCCAACCGCGATTTCAACCATGCGATGTCGCACCTGGCCGCCTACGGCCTGACCCATCACCAGGTCACCACGCTCGTCGGGAAGTTCGGCAGCCAGGTCGTGGCCATTCTTGAACGCGATCCCTATGTGCTGATGCGCGAGATTCCGGGCTTCGGCTTCAAGCGCGTGGACAAGATCGCGCGCAAGATGGGCACGCCCAAGGATCTGCCATCGCGGATTCGCGCGGGGATTCAGTATTGCGTGCTCAGTGCGCTCGACGACGGCGACTGCTGGGTCGAGTACGAGGATCTGCTCGATCGCGCCAACACGCTGCTGGTAATGGACACGCTCGACAGCCGGGAGGTGATCGAGCGGCATCTGGAAGCGCTGATCGCCGAAGGCGTACTGGTCTCGCAGGCATTGGAGCGCCTCATTGTGGCCGATCCCGAGATCCACCGCATGGAAACGGAGCTGGCGGCGATCTTCCGGGAATCGCGGCGGTGCGGACCGCATGCAGTGACCGATCTTGATGCGTTGCTCGACGTCGAAGGCGGCGAGCTGACTTCCGAACAACGGGAGGCCGTCAGGAACGCGCTCACCTTTTCGATTTCCTTGATGACCGGCGGCGCGGGCAGCGGCAAGACCTATGCTGTCTCGACCATCGTGAGCATTGCCGAGCGGCTGGAACGAAGGGTCGTATTGGCGGCGCCTACGGGCAAGGCGGCCAAGCGTCTCGAAGAAGTCGTCGGCCACGAGGCGAGCACCATCCACCGGCTGCTCGGCTTCAACGGTCACAGCTATGCGCGGAATGCCATGAATCCGATCGAGGCCGACATCCTCGTGGTGGATGAGTGCTTCGATTACAAGCAACCCATACTCACGGAGGACGGCTGGCGCTGCATCGGAAGTATCGTCAACAACGAGGCGCAGGTTCGCGTCTGGTCCCGGAATCCAGTGACCGGAGAACTGGAACTCAAGCCTATCGTCCGGTGGCTGAAACATAATGCGCCTAAGGAGCTCATCCACCTTACCGCAGGACGATCAGACAGTCAGCGGGACGCCCGTTCGATCCGCTGCACTTGCGACCACAAGATCCTCACGCCCTATGGCTACCGGCGCGCGGGAGAGATACTGCCAGGTGAGGAAATCATAGTTCGTGGACCGGCATTCACTCCGCAGCAAAAATCGATCCTGATTGGCTCTCTGCTCGGGGATGGATGCATGGGCAGGCGGAGAAGCCGCCACCCGCAGGTCGTAATTACACACGGTCAGGCTCAGCTCGAATATCTAACGTTCAAGCAGAAAGCCTTTGGTGCTCTGTCAAGCACCTTGAGACAGGGGAAATCCGGCTACGGGGCGAACCCTGTCTGGCATTTCACGCTGGCGACAACCGACGAAACCTACCAGATCGCCCGAGAAATGATTCAGGCGGGCAATCACGGTTCGGGGAGGCGGCGCTGGATCCCTACTGACCATTTTCTGGAGTGGATAGACGAACTGGCTCTCGCCATCTGGTACTTGGACAACGGGAGCCGCGCGACGCGCATCTTGGCTGCGGGTTCACAGACGCACTTTGCAAACCTTCACACCGAACGGTTCGGCCAAGCCGACAATTTACGCCTTGCCGGCTTTCTGAAAGCACGGTTCGGATTGGAAGCACAGGTGGCCCCAGACTCCCGAGGAAACTGGTTCCTACGCTTCAGCAAGGCCGAATCCGGGAAGTTGTTCGACATCATTACCCCGTTCGTCCCCGCCTGCATGGAGTATAAGATCCCCGGACGAGGAACCTACGAGTATGTTCCGGCGATTGAACCGCAAACCTGCGTGGCGCGGGTTCGGACCATGGAGCGCTGTCGGCCCAGCAGCCGTTACGTTTTCGATATCGAAGTCGAGGATCATCACAACTACGTCGCCGGCAACATCATCGTCTCCAATTGCTCCATGGTGGATGTCCCCCTGGCCTGGAGGCTGTTTCAGGCGGTCGACCTGACCAAGACCGCCGTGGTGCTGGTCGGCGACCACAATCAGTTGCCGCCCGTGGGCCCGGGGAACCTGCTCCGGGATCTGGTCAAGTCTCGCATGATCCCGACGACAATCTTGACCCGGATCATCCGCCAGGCGGGCGTGCTCAAGGAGAACTCGACCGCCATCCTCTTGGGCGAAGTGCGGCCCACCACGGAGGTCCACAACGGCGCGCGCCGGCCCTGGTACGTCATCGACCGCTTCAGCGACCGCGAGGACGTGCGTCGGATGCTGCTCTTGCTCTTCGAAGAAGTCCTGGCCGAGCGGCTCGGCTACGACCTGCTGCGCGATGTGCAGGTGCTGACGCCTACGCACAAGGGCCCGCTCGGCACGGCAGAGTTGAACGTCGCACTCCAGCGGCTGTTGCAGAAGAAACTGCGCGGCTTCGACGTGCCGGATGTCCCTTCCGGACACTGGCCCGTCTTCTACGCCGGCGACAAGGTCATCCAGACGCGCAACGATTACGAGCTGGGCGTGATGAACGGCGCGGTGGGCTACGTCGTCGAAGCCACCGCGAAGGGCGCGCTGATGGTCGAGTTCGACGGCGCCGTTGTCGAGATCGAGCCCGGATCGGAAGCGGCCAGCCGCCTGCAACTCGCCTATGCCTGCTCGGTGCACAAGGTTCAGGGCTCGGAGTTTCCGTGCGCCATCGTCGTCGCTCACAAGTCGCACTCCTTCATGCACCACCGCAACCTCCTCTACACCGCGGTGACGCGCGCCAAGGAGTCCGTGATTCTGCTCGGCGACCGCTGGGGCATTGAGAATTGCGCGGCCAAGCGGCAGGTGGACCGGCGCAACACCTTTCTCTCTTTCCTGCTCGAACCGGAGGCACGCCCATGAGCGGTTCCGTGGATGTCCAGGCCTACTACCGCCAGATCACTGAGTTCGACATTGGCGGGATCGCCCGTGAGCTGCTCGGCGGCCGCATCACCGAAGAGTCGCCGCGCACGCTCTTTTGCGATTGCCCGAACCATAAGAGCCAGTCTCGCCGCTCGCTCCACGTCATGCTCGACAAGCAGGGCTGGTACTGCTTCGGCTGCGGAGTGGGCGGCGACGTGCTGCAACTGGTCGAATTCGTCCGCTTCGGCGTGGTGACGCGCGGCCAGTCGGGACCGATGCCGGAATCGCACCGCCAGGCGCGCGACTTCCTGGCCGCTCGCGCGGGCTTGCTGCCGCTGGCTCAGCTTGCCGCTGGATCGCCTGAAGACGCGGAAGCCGAGCACCGCCTCACGCTGCGCGTGCGCGAAGCGCTGACCACGCTGGCCGAAATCTACCACCAGCGGCTCGTGAGCAATGCGGAAGTCTACTCGTGGTTCCGCGCCAAGTATGGCATCCGCGAGGAGACAATCGAGCGGCTGAAGATCGGCTACGCCGAGGACGGCTCGCCCACTGCCGCGCGCCTGCTCATGGACGGGCCCGCCGCGTTCACGCCGCGCGAGTTGACAGCCACTTCCGCCTTCCGGCCCACGGCGCAGGACGGCATCGTGCCATTCTTCGACCGCCGCATCGTCTTTCCTTACTGGAGCCGCGGCCATGTCGTCTTCCTGATCGGCCGCCGCACGCCGTGGACGCCTGATCACGAATGGGAGAAGTCGAAGTACAAGAAGCTGGCCGTGCGCAACGATCGCAACCACAGCCATGTCGCGGCCTGCATTCGCAACGATGTGCTCTACAACGAGGACGTCCTGCTTACGGGCCCCGAGCGCATTGTCATCACCGAGGGCGTGACCGATTGCATTTCGCTCATCGAGAATGGCTTTGCGGCCGTCTCGCCCGTCACCGTCCAGATCCGCGAGGCGGATTGGGACCGGCTGATCTCGAAACTCGCGGGCGTCAAGACGGTCTACATCTGCCAGGACAACGAAGTTTCCGAAGCCGGGCTTCAAGGCGCGATGAAGACGGCGCGGCGATTGGCCGGGCACGGGATCACCACGCGCGTCGCGGTCTTGCCGCTCGGCGAGAAACAGATTGCCGCGCGCGCCCGGCTCGCCGACCTGTCAGAAGAGAGTCCGGAAGCTGACGCGCTCCGCGCCGATGCCAAGATCGACGTAAACGAGTATTTCGCTTCCGGTAAGACCGCCGCCGACTTCGAAGCCATCCTCGCCGCCGCGCAGACGCCGCTCGAGATGGCGATTGCGAAGTTGGAACCAAATGCGCAGGACCTGGCGAAACTGCTCGATCCGATTCTGGCCGAGGTTCATCAACTTGACCCCATCGAACAGCCGCGCTACCTGAAACTCATTCAGGAGAAATGCGGCAAGGACCGGCTGCCCATCTCGGCATTGCGCCAACAGATGAAGGTCGTCCGGATCGACGGAGCACGTGGCGGCAAGGGCAGGCGTGCCGGCGCGCAAGCCTTACGGGCGGTCAATGCCGGCGCCGCGTCCTGGCGCAACGATCTTCTCCTGAACCTCAACGGCACGGTGAAGCCCGTACTGGCCAACGCGATCACGGCGCTGCGCGGGGCGCAGGAGTGGTCGGGCGCGCTGGCCTACAACGAGTTCTCCAACTGCACCGTGCTGCGCAAGCCCGCTCCGTGGATGAAACCCGGAGCGGAGGTCCATGAGGAATGGACCCCGAACCACGACGTGCTCGCCACCGAGTGGCTGCATCACCAGGGCATCTTCGTCTCGGTCGATGTGACGGGCCAGGCGATCGAAGCCGTCGCGCGGGAGTGCCCCTTCCATCCCGTGCGGACCTATCTCAAGGAACTTACCTGGGACGGCACGTCGCGCCTGGAATCGTGGCTTTCGGAGTACCTCGGCGTCGATCCCTCGCCCTATGCGGCGGCGGTCGGTTCGCGCTGGCTGATCTCGGCCGTGGCGCGCGTGTTCGAACCGGGCTCCAAGGCCGACTGCTGCCTGATCCTCGAAGGCGAACAGGGCATCCGCAAGTCGACCGCCCTGCGCATCCTGGCCGAGCCGTGGTTCACGGATGAGATCGCCGATCTGGGGTCGAAAGATGCGGCGTTGCAGACCCGGGGCGTGTGGGTGATCGAGATAGCTGAACTCGATTCCATGTCGCGCTCCGAGATCGGCCGGATCAAGGCGTTCATGAGCCGGGCCATCGACCGTTTCCGGCCGCCTTACGGCAAGCGCCTCATTACATCTCCGCGCCAGTGCGTGTTCGCCGGCAGCGTGAATCATGGCACGTACCTGCGGGATGAAACCGGCGGGCGCCGCTTCTGGCCGGTCGAATGCAAGGCTGCGGTGATCGACACGGATGGTCTCGCCATCATCCGCGACCAACTCTGGGCCGAGGCGACTTACCTCTACTTCGAAGGCAAGCCGTGGTGGCTTGACTCGGTCGAGCTCAACCGCGAGGCGGCCGAGGAACAGGCCGAACGCTACGAGGGCGATCCATGGGATGAGTTGATCCTCAAGTGGGTCGAGGGCCGGGAGTCGGTGTCGATACCGGAAATCCTCGCGCAGTGCATCGACAAGAAGACCGAGATGTGGATGCAGACGGACCGCAACCGCGTGGCCAGGTGTCTGAGGGCGAACGGGTGGAAGCAGTACAAGGCCAGAGACGGGGACCGGCGCGAATGGAGGTTTCGGCGCTTAGGTCCATGAGGTCCACGAGGTCCACGTGTAGGTCCACGTCCGCGTGAGGCTGTAACTACTTGATTGAACACGGCTTGTTGAGTTAGGTCCACGTGGTCCACGTCTGTTGCTGTTAATTGTTTGAGAAAAATCACGCACGCAATGCCAGCGGATAGAAATGTGAATGCATTTTGCGTATGGAAAAGAGAGAAACCCATGGACCCGGTGGACCCCGTGGACCTAAACTGTCAAGTCCCTCGGGTTCAATGACTTCCGGAGACCATGTCTCTGAGCAAGACGTGGACCTGGTCCACGTCTCTTCGCGGACCTCTCTGTTCGTCTCGACGGCGCTGGGCACTTGGACCACCGGCCAGCCGGAAATCTTCGCCAGCGACGTCCAGATCAACGACACGGCCTACCGGCGGCTGGATCCGGAATACTACGCCTGGCTCCGCTCGCGAATGAACCTGGCGAAGCTCGCCGCCGGCGCGGGGCGGCTCAGCCCCGAGGCGTTCGAGGAACTGCGGCAGAAGTTCAACGCCGTGCACGAGTGGGCCGTCGCTCATTTCGGCGAGGACACACTGCGCGAGGCCGTTCGTAATCTCGATACGCGCGGCTACGCGCCACCCGTTGCCGAACCAGACAAGCCGGTTCGCCCCGCGCGTGCCGCTGAGCATATCGCGTCTGACGCCGTGGCCATGGTCGATGTAATCCGCGATCGGGTGCTCTCGCTGGGCTGGACCGAGCAGAGCCTCTACGGGACCAGCGGTGCAACTCGTGCGCTGTTTGGAAAAGCATGTGGGCTTGCGAATTTGCTCAAGGCCACCGACAGGATCGGCGAGGTCACGCGGCAATCCATCGAGATCATCCTTGCGAACGGCGTGCGCCAGCGCTTCTACAACCCGGACGTCGAGCAGCCGTGGATCCGGCGGGTGGAATCCGAGAGAGACACTTCGCCGGCTAAGTGAGTATCTATTGTCAGTGTGCGCGGTTCGGCACTCCCACGCGGCCGTGAGAAAAATCAGAGTTTCGATCGGACACTTGGAGACGATCCGGCGTACATAGTAAGCGAATAACGAGAGACGGGACTCTCGCGAAACTCCTTCCCTTACGCCTCTCACACCCGACGTGTCTTCCAGGAATCAACAGATCCCGTTGTATGCCCCCGATGGCAGGTCGCTCGGGTTCCGCTCGCTGAAGGCGGCCCGGCAACTGATCGCAGGGGGCTACGTGAAGCCGTCCTACGGGCGCAAGGGGCACTTGAAGGCGATCTGGCGGTGTCAGGATGACGGCGGCAACCCGGTGCAGCCGCGCGTCAGGGCCGGAACGAAATACAGCTTCATCGAGAACCTGGAGCACGGCCGCTGCTGGAAGCTGCGGCGGCTGGACGGGAAGGACGAGGACGGAGTTCGATTCTCGACGCGAGGTATTTTCCTCCAGGTCGTCACCGACTGCCTGGTGACGAGATGAAGCAGCGCAAGAAGCAGATCGGCGCGCGCTACGTGGCGCGGGCGCGCGGCGCGTTCTTCAAGGTGAAGTTGCCGCGCCTGCCGAAGCTGGCGGCACATGCGGTTCAGGCGGCGAAGGGATGTTGAGGGCCGCGCGAGCACGGTTGCCTGGCGCGTTGCCACGCCATCTTCGGAAATTCCGAAGATGCGGTGCACGTCTGGGTCCTTCCGGGCCGAGGTTTTTTGACGGTGGGCCGATTGCACGTTGCGGCTAGCGCCAGTGGGTTTTTCGAGGTTGACGCACGTTGACAAGTCTGTTGCAAGCCATTGCTACGGAATCTGTTAAGCCGTCACCCAGCCGGGCTGCCGCAGTTGACATCGCAGAAGCGACCGTTGGTGCTCCTCAACTTTGACGCGCCCGTGACTTACGCCTCCGTCTGTTCCGGCATCGAAGCGGCCACGGTCGCCTGGGCGCCGCTCGGATTCCGGCCTGCGTGGTTCGCTGAGATCGATGCGTTCTGCTCGGCGCTGCTGGCGCACCGCTATACCGATGTCGAGAACCGTGGCGACTTCACCCGGATCGATGAAGCCCCGGGCGCAATCGACATTCTGGCGGGAGGAACTCCCTGCCAGTCGTTCTCCGTCGCCGGAAGACGAGGCGGCCTGGAGGACGCGCGTGGCAACCTGGCCATCGAGTTTTGCCGGCTTGCTGGCAGACTGCGGCCTCGCTGGATCGTTTGGGAAAACGTCCCCGGTGTTCTGTCGTCGAACGGCGGGCGGGACTTTGGAACCATCCTCGGGGCGCTGGAGCAACTCGGGTATGGTTGCGCCTGGCGAGTGCTGGACGCTCAGTTCTTCGGAGTGCCCCAGCGGCGCCGCCGTGTCTTCGTTGTCGGACATCTTGGAGACTGGCGGCGTGCCGCGGCGGTACTTCTTGAGCGCGAAGGCCTGTGCCGGGATACTCCGGCGCGCCGAAAAGCGCGGCAAGCAACTCCCGGCGGTGCTGTTTACGGCGCTGAAGTCGGTCCTGCGGGAGGACGATTCACGGAGTTAGCACCGACACTGGACGCGCGATGCAAGGATAGCGCGATCCGGAACCAAGTCGGCCTGCTAGTTTTCGGCGGCAACAATACCCACGGCCCTATCGACGTCGCCACCGCCTGCAACGCTCATGGCGGAAGTGGCCGGATGGATTTCGAGACGGAGACCTTCGTGGCTCACGCCTTGCGCAGCAACGGGTTTGACGCGAGCGAGGACGGCACTGGCCGTGGGACGCCGCTGGTTGCCGACACGCTCAAGGCCAACAATGGGGGCGGCGGGTTTGGCTCTGATCCATCCGAGACCTTCATTCCGATGGCCTTCTCCGCAAAGGACTACGGGGCAGATACCGGCGCCAATTCGCCGACTCTGCGCGCGATGCCACCCGACCGAAGCCACGCCAACGCCGGAGGGCAGGTCGCCGTGTGCATCCAGGAAGGCCAGACGGGAGTCCGGGAGTACGAGACGGCTGGAACGGTGCGATCGGGCGCGCCGGGCAGCCAGGCCGTTGGAAGCCTTATCCGGCACCGGATGGCCGTCCGGCGGCTGACTCCGCGCGAGTGTGAGCGGCTGCAGGGTTTCCCGGACGATTACACGCTGGTTCCGTATCGCGGGAAGCCGGCCGCGGACGGGCCGAGGTATCGCGCGATCGGCAACTCGATGGCCGTGCCGGTGATGCGCTGGATCGGGCGGCGAATGCAGGAGGTCGATGTGCTGTGACCACGCCCCTGCCATCGCGGTTTGAGCTCTGGCCGGTTGAGAAGCTGGTTCCTTATCAGCGGAATCCCCGGACGCATTCCGACGAACAGGTAGCCCAAATTGCAGCCTCCATCGTGGCCTTCGGTTTCAACAACCCAGTGCTCGTGGATTCAAACGCCGGGATCATCGCCGGGCACGGCAGATTGCTCGCGGCGCGGAAGCTGGGCCTGAAGCAGGTTCCAGTGATCGTCCTCGATCATCTGGACGAGCACCAGCGGCGAGCCTACTTACTGGCTGACAACCGCCTGTCGGAGTTGGCCGGATGGGATCACGAACTGCTGGCGCTTGAGTTGAAGGAACTGGCGGATGCCGGGTTCGACGCGACGCTCGCCGGGTTCGACTCGAAGGAGGTTGACGACTTCCTGGCGTCGCTCGAACGGGACGCGGAGACCGACGCCGAAGAGGTTGACGACGCGGTTCCGGAGCCGCCGGTCAAGGCAATCACACAACCGGGCGACCTCTGGCTGATCGGTCCCCATCGCCTCATCTGCGGAGACTGCCGCGATCGCAGCGTCATCGCGCAGCTGTTCGGGGATCGGAAAGCGAGCGTCGTCATCACGTCGCCACCTTACGCCACGCAGCGGCAGTACGATCCGTCAAGCGGATTCGCGCCGGTGCCACCGGAGAAGTACGTCGCCTGGTTCCAGGACGTGGCCGCGGCGATCGAATCGGTGCTCGCGCCCGGCGGCTCCTGCTTCCTCAACATCAAGGCGCACGCCGAGGAAGGCGAACGGCACACCTATGTCATGGACCTGGTGCTTGCGCACAAGCGGCAGTGGGGCTGGCGGTTCGTCGATGAGTTTTGCTGGCGCAAGACCGATGACGGCGTGCCGGGCGGCTGGAATAACCGCTTCAAAAATGCCTGGGAGCCGATCTATCACTTCTCGCGCGAGCGCAAGATCAAGTTCCGGCCGCGCGATGTGGGTCACTGGTCCGACGACTGCTTCGACTACTCGCCCGACAATCCGAAGTCCACGTCGGGCAGCGGACTGCTGGGCACGGGGCCGCGCGGGGCGGCGGCCGACAAGGGCAAGAACCATGCGGCCTGGCAGACGACGCGGCGCAACGCCAACGACCTCGAAGGCCGGCACGGCGGGCTGGCGCGCCCGTCGAACGTGATCGAGGCCAAGACTGAGTCCTCGCAAGGGAACCACTCGGCGCCGTTTCCCCGCGCGATCCCGGAGTTCTTCATCAAGGCTTTCTCGGACGCCGGCGACGTGGTCTTCGATCCGTTCGCGGGCAGCGGCACGACGCTGGTTGCCGCCGGGTTGCTTGATCGATCCGGCTTCGGCGTCGAGATCAGCCCGGCTTACTGCGATGTCATCCTGCGCCGATTGCAAGAGACTTCGAAGCTCACGCCCGTCCATGCGGTGACGGGCGAACCATTTCAATCCAACACGTGAAGGAGTGAATCACCATGCCTGAAGTTGCCACGCCGAACCAGGCCGAACGCGAGTTCGAGACCGGGACGGACGAATCGTTCAAGAACACGAGCGCCACCGCCGGGGCCGCCCACAGCGAGAACCAGCGCGTGACGTTCGCCAACATCAAGCGGACCTACGACGTCTACCAGGACCTGGACATCCAGGCCGCGCGGCAGGCGCTGACAGAGCAGACGCGGCTGAACCAGATCGCCTCGCAGGCTCTTCAGAACGCCGTCGAGACGGCGAACCTGGTTTCGAAGCAGGCCGTGCGTCACGGCGACATCGCCATCGACGGCCAATGGAACCCTATCCAGGCCGGCGCGGGTGACTCACTGACCGCCCGCGCTGTTTCGATTGACGATGCATCCCTCAAGGCCATCGGCGCCGTGGTTGCCGCCGCCGTGGCCGACGCGCTGGCCGGCCGCAAGTAGTCTTTCTCCTCCAGGCGCATAAATGGGCGGTTCCGCACTCCTCCGCGGGCCGCCCTTCTTTTCAAGGAAGCGATGATTCGCGAACTGCGGATCTGGTGACGGCTGCAGCCGCTGATCAAAAACTTCGAGGATCTCACGAAGATGAAGTTTTCCGTTAACGTCGCCATTCAGATGCTGGCGCTCGCGGCGCAGGGCTTGAACGCCACGATCGACCTGCTGCCCGGGCGCGGCAAGTTCTGGGCCATGGTCGGGCTGTCGGCCGTGCAAGGTCTCACTGCCGTGCTCGCTCACTTTGCGAATCCTGACGGCACGCCGGCCGAAGCACCCTACATCACGAAGTGAAGCCCGACCTCCACATCGAGCGCTGGCCGTTGGATCGGCTGATTCCCTACGCGAGGAATCCCCGCACGCATACCGATGAACAGGTCGCCCAGATTGCGGCATCGATCGCGGAGTTCGGGTTCGTCAATCCCGTGCTGGTCGGCGCCGACGGAGTCATCATCGCGGGCCACGCCCGGGTCATGGCCGCCCGGAAGCTCGGGATGAGCGAGGCGCCGGTCATCGTGCTTGACCATCTGAGCGAGGCGCAGCGCCGTGCGCTGGTGATTGCGGACAACAGGCTCGCCCAAAACGCCGGATGGGATGAGGAGATGTTGCGGGTCGAACTGGAGGCCCTGCGCGAGGACGAGTTCAACCTCGATCTCCTGGGCTTCGCCGATGGTGAGATTGAGGCTCTGCTCACGGAGCCGGACGAACTCGTCGCCGGCAACACCGATGAGGATTCGGTTCCAGAGACGCCCGAGACGGCCGTAACGGTTCCCGGCGATGTGTGGGTGCTCGGGGAGCATCGACTGCTATGCGGCGACTCGACCCGGATGGAGGCAATCGAGAAGGTGTTGGCTGGCGGGCTGGCAGACATGACGTGGTCGGACTTGCCATACAACGTCAACTACGGCCAGACGATGAAGGACAAGCTTCGAGAGAAGCATCGCCGGATCGCCAACGATAACCTCGGACCTGCATTCGAGCCCTTCCTGCTCGACGCTTGTGCGAACATCCTGGCCGTCACGAAGGGCGCGGTCTACATCTGCATGTCGTCCTCGGAGCTGCACACGCTGCACAAGGCGTTCACCGCGGCCGGCGGCCACTGGTCCACCTTCCTCATCTGGGCCAAGAACACCTTCACGATGGGCAGGTCTGACTATCAGAGGCAGTACGAGCCGATCCTCTACGGCTGGAAGAGAGGGACGGATCACTACTGGTGCGGCGCCCGCGACCAGGGCGATGTGTGGTTCGTCAAGAAGCCGGTTGCGAACGACTTGCACCCGACGATGAAACCGGTGGAGCTGGTGGAACGCGCGATTCGCAACTCGAGCAAGAAGCGGGATACGGTGCTAGACCCATTTGCTGGATCAGGCTCGACGCTGATTGCCTGCGAAAAAACAGGACGGCAAGCGCGTCTGATTGAGATTGACCCGCTTTACTGTGATGTGATCATCCGGCGCTACCACGACTCCTGCGGCAAACAACCGACTCTGGAGGCGGACGGGCGGACATTGGAGCAAGTTTCAAGAGCCAGAAAAGGCGGCACTTCGTGAACACGGACCACTTGTCCGATCTTGAGATAGGCAAGGCCGCTGAACACCTCGTAGTCGCGGATCTGATTCTGTCCGGCTACCGGGCCTACCTCACGGAGCAGGGGCTCCCCTACGACGTTGTCATCGATCACGAGAGAACGCTGTATCGCGTTCAGGTTAAGGCGAGCCGCGAGCCGAAGAAGATACCGCAGCGAGGCGCTGTCGGCACGGGGTATCTGTACAACGTGCGAAGGGCTGGTAAGGGCGGCCGGCGGCGATACGCAGACGATGAATTCGACATCGTGGCTCTGGTTGCGATGGACATCCGCATCGTTGCGTATTTGCCGTTCCAGGGGCTGCAAACGGTTCATCTGCGTCCGCCGGGGCACCGGATCTCAGCCCGCGCAGAGCGCACTCACACGATCGATCAGTTTCCGATTGAAAGCGCACTCGCGGCCCTTACAGGAAAGCGGCCAACACTGAGTCCCGCACCTGTCCGTTTGCCAGTGGTTCATGATCAGGCGCGGCTATTTGAGATCGCCTGAGATGAAACCCGTAAATGATCTGGGCAGCGAGATCGCGCGGTGCCGTCGTGAGATCGACTCCGTCGAGGCGCTTCTTCGCGCGGGTCACCCGGACGTCGAAGGCCTCCTTTTGGCATTGTCGGACTGGTCCGCCGAGCTTCGAATCTTGGAGAGCCTCCATGGAAACGCAGATCCTTCAGATCCTGATCCCGGCAGTGGGGCTGGTCTCGGGGCTCATCGCTACCTACGTCAGTCTCCAGAACCGGGCGCTGCTGGCCGAGGTGCGCAAGGAACTGGCCGAACTCGAGAGCCGGATCATTTTGCGCCTCAACGGTCTGTACATCCGGCGGGCCGAATGCGAGTTGCACAACGCGCTGCTGGAGGAGAGGATCGAGGGAATCGTACGGCAGAAGAGAGAAACCGCCAGCGACTGAGGCTGGCGGCGGAGGGGGCGGCGCTGATGTTATTGAGGTTTGATTCGATACGCTCGGGTGCCTTCGGGCGTCTTGAGAGATTCGACCGTGAGGCCCATCTTCTTGCCGAGCGCGCCCGAGATGAAGCCGCGCACCGAATGTGCTACCCAGCCGGTTGCGGACATGATCTCCTGCAACGTGGCGCCCTCGGGGCGGCGCAGGAGTTCGAGGACGATGGCCTTCTTCGAGCCTTCGCGCGCGG
>CAYOTD010000027.1:0-15801 GCA_964406685.1 uncultured Solibacteraceae bacterium
GAAAGATCCTGTCCGCGAACCCGGCGCTGGTTCGGATGCTCGGGTACGCCTCGGAACAGGAACTCAAGAACGTCGACGTCGAGCGGGACCTCTACATCCATCCGGACGACCGTCTTGGATGGACCGAACGACTCAACCAGACCGGCACGCTGCGCAACGTCGAGCTTCAGTTGCGGCGCCTGGACGGGACCGTCATCACGGTTCTGGAGAACTCCCGGCGGGTGATGGACGAGCACGGCAACGTTCTGTACTACGAAGGAACACTCACCGACATCACGGACCGCAAGCGGGCGGAACAGGAGCTGGTGGACTACACCCGGCGGCTGGAGGAAGCCAGCCGTCGCCTCGCCGAACAGTCGGAGGAGTTGAGGCAAGCGCGTGACACCGCGCTGGAAGCATCGCGTTTGAAGTCGCAGTTCCTGGCCAACGTGAGCCACGAAATCCGGACCCCGATGAACGGGGTCATCGGCATGAACGGCCTGTTGCTGGAAACCGAACTCACCCGCGAACAGCGCGAGTACGCCGAGGCGGTGCGCCGCTCGGCCGAATACCTGCTGGACATCCTGAACGATATTCTGGACTTCTCCAAGATCGAAGCTGGCTGCATGACGCTGGAGTCGATCGAGTTCGATCCACGGACAACCCTGGAAAGCGTGATCGAGTTGGCGGCGGCGCGAGCCGAGGCGAAAGGACTGGAACTGGTTTGCGATTTCGACCCCCAGGTGCCTCTCCGCGTGCGCGGCGATCCCGGCCGGTTGGGCCAGATTCTTACCAACCTGGTGGACAACGCCATCAAGTTCACCCCGGCCGGAGAAGTGGTGGTGCGCGCCGAGCGTCTGCCCTCGTCCCCCAAAGGACCCCTGCTTCGCTTCGAAGTGAGCGACACGGGAATCGGAATCTCGCCCGAGTCCCATCTGCGGCTGTTCCAGCCGTTCTCGCAGGCCGACGGATCCACCACCCGCCGGTTCGGCGGCACGGGCTTGGGTCTTGCTATCTCCCGGCAACTGGCCGAGATGATGGGAGGCGAGATCGGTGTCACCCGAGGCGTTCGTGGGGGCTCCACGTTCTGGTTCACGGCCCGACTGGAAGAGGTGGCTGGTGAACAGGAACTGGTTCCCGACGACCGGCTGTCGGGACTGCGTGTTCTCGTCGCGATCGCGCATCCCATCGCGCGCCGGTCCGTGGAGGCGATGGTCGGGAAGTGGTGCGCCCGCACCGGGACGGCATCGGACTCGGTCAGCCTGTGCCGGGCGCTGAAGGAGGCCGTCCTGTCGGCCAGCGCCTTCGACATCGTCATCCTGGATTCCGCCCTTCCCGGAATCGAATGCGTCGAGCTGGCGCGCCGCGTGCACGGCGATCCGGAGATGGGACCGGCCAGGGTCATCCTCCTCACTCCGCTCAGTTCTCCCGGCCTCCGGTTGGCGGCTTTCGGAGCCGGAGTCGGCGCCTGCCTGGCGAAGCCGGCAAGATCCTCGCAGCTTCGGGACGCGCTGCTCCGCGTGGTGTCGCCCGAATCGGAATCGGTCAGCGCCCTGACAAGTCTCCATGCCCGCACGGCGGCGGCGCCACCCGCGCCTCTGCAAGGCCGGGGCTATATCCTGATTGCCGAGGACAACGCCGTGAATCAGCGGCTGGCCGCACGCCTGGTCGAGCGGCTCGGCTACCGCGCCGACCTTGCCCACAACGGGCGAGACGCCGTGAACGCCGTTTCGCGATTCGGATACTCGGCGGTCCTGATGGACTGCCAGATGCCCGAGATGGACGGATTCGAGGCCACCGCGGAGATCCGCCGGCGGGAAGGTCCGGACCGCCGCACGCCGATCATCGCCATGACGGCCCACGCGATGTCTGGCGACCGCGAGAAGTGCCTCAACGCGGGAATGGACGACTACATCAGCAAGCCCATTCGCCCCGAAGAGCTGGACAAGATCCTGGAACGCTGGACCCTACCGCGGACCGCCGCCGGTTCTTCGAACTGAGCCGCTTGAACGGTACACTTCTCTCCATAGGTTCCCATGACCTGGAAGCGCCGTTTCCTCTTTCTCGCTGCATTCTGCTCTGTAGTCCTGCTGTTTCTGATAGCGAACCGGGGCGCTTACAAAGGGTACTTTCAGGACGATGAGTTGGACAACATCAGTTGGACCGGCGCCGTCCCGCTGAAAGCCTATCTCACGGGGCTGGCCTCGCCGGTCTACTCCCCCCTGAATTTCCGTCCCGTGGGCCATGCTTACTTCGCGGTGATGTCGCGCAGGGCGGGCTTGCGGTTTCCACCCTACATCGCCGTTATTCACACCCTGCACTTCCTCAATATCCTGCTGGTCTTCCATCTGCTGTGCCGCCTGAAGCTGCCGCTGAAGGCGGCAGGCGCCGGCGCGGTCTTCTTTGCCTTCCACATGGGCGTCTTCGACACCCTGTGGAAGCCGATGTACGTGTTCGACCTGCTGTGCGCCTCCCTCTCGCTGGCGGCGATCGTCGCCTGGACGCACCGCCGCTGGGTCGTGAGTCTTATCGCCTTCTGGCTGGCCTACAAGGCGAAGGAGTTGGCCGTGATGCTGCCCCTGGCGCTGGCCGCCTACGAGCTGTGGCTGAGCGAGGAGACCGGCCGCCGCCGCTGGCTGCGTCTGGCGCCGTTCTTCGCTGTGTCGTTGTCGTTCGGCATTCAGGCGATGCTGTTCGGGCCGGGCGGCGACAATCCCTACCGGCTGCAAATCGCCCTCGGTGCGCAGGCCAAGACTATCCCCTTCTATGCCGGGCGAGTCTTCCTGATCCCCTTCGCCGGGCTGGCGGTGCTGGGGCTTCCGCTTCTGGTGCGAGACCGGCGGGTCCTGTTCGGTGTTGTTTGTCTGCTGCTGTTTCTGACGCCGCTCATCCTGCTTCCCGGGCGGCTGTTCGCGGCGTACTTATATCTCCCGCTGGCCGGGTTGGCCATCGCCACCGCAGCCATCGCCGCCCGCGCGCCCGCCTGGTCCATCGCCGTCTTCTTTCTGGCCTGGCTGCCCTGGAACTACCACCATCTGCGGCTGCAACGCCGTGCGGCGCTGGCGTCTGCCGACGACAACCGGGCCTACACCGGCGAGTTGTTTCGCGTCGCCGCGGCGCTGCCCGAAGCGCGCATGTTCGTCTACGACGGATCGCCTCAGGGTATGGCCCGCTGGGGAGTGGCGGGAGCGCTCCGCTGGCACTACCGGGCGGAAGTGGAGGTCGTCTCGATTGAGGACGTCGCTCTGCCCCGGAAGACCGCGGGCAAGAACGTGGCCCTGCTGAGCTGGGATCCGGCCGAGCGCAAGATCCTGTTCGTTGAGCGCCGCTCCGGCCAGCCGCCGGCCACCTCCATCCGCATGGACCGCTCGACGCCGGTCTGGCAGTTGCGCGAAGGCTGGCTGGCGCGAAGCGGTTGCTTCCGCTGGATCCGGCCCGTGGCGCGGGCCGTGCTGTGGCGGCCGCCGGGTGCGCGGCGCTTCGAGTTGACCGTTAACGCCGGTCCGCCCTACATCGCCGCGGTCAAGCGCGGCCGGGTGGAGGTACTGGTCGACGGGGCTTCGGTAGGACACGCCGAATTCACGCGCGAAGGCTGGCAGACGGTGGGATTCGACCTCGCCCCCGCTCCCGCCGCGGAGGTCGAAGTGATCTTCCGCGCCACGCCGGAGGTGCGCGTTCCACCCGACAGCCCGTTGGCACTGGGCGCCCCGATCGGCGGCTTCGGCTTCGTCCCCACAAGAAGCAGCGCGGCCTCCAACCCGCCGGCGCGCTGAATGCCGGGAACGAAGAAGTCACGCAGGAAATCCTCATCCGTGCCGCGGAAACCGCCCAGCGGCGCGTCGAGGGTGAGCGGCGTCTCTGCCAGCGCGGCGGCGAAGGTCGCCCAGATGGCGGCTTTGCCGATGCCCACCAGGCGGATATCGGTCGCGCCCTGCTGCTTGAGGAAGGCCAGGCCGGTTAGGATGTCCTGCACGCGGTGGGCGTCCTCGGTGCGGTTGAAGGTGAGGAAATACCGCGTGTCGCGGTTGCGGGGCGCCACGGCCGATCCGGTCTGGAAAGCGTCGATGGCCAGGACGCTGCGCGAAGCCTCGCTCACAGCCTGCCGCGCCGCTCCGGCGCCGGCGGGATGCACCACGAGCGTCGCCGCGGTCTTCGACCTTGGCGCCCACAGACCGGGCACTCGATCGCCTTCCCCGGGCCGCGTCATTGCGATGCGCTCACCGCTGAGCTCGAATTCGACCTTCGCCGGCTGGGCGGCGCCAACCGAGTGGAACAGACGCTCGCGGAAGGCCGCCGGGTCCCTGGTCTCCGCGGTCTGCTTCTTCGCCGCTTCCATCCAGCGCTCGAACAGTTGCTCGTAGTTGACCGCGCCCTGGGGAAGAGCTTTGCCCGCGAAAACCATCATGTCTTGGAGTTTCTCCTGGCGGATGTCCCGCTCGCGGTAGCCGGCCCAGTTGGGATCATGCAGCATCCGCTTGGCGAAGAAGCGGTAGACGGCCTCGCGGCTCTCCTTGTGATAGTTGTGCGGCGCGTCGAACTGCACCGTCTCCACCATCTCGGCCTTCCCGTAGAGATCGTAGATCGACGCCACGGCCGGAAACTCCTCCTTGGGAGTATTCCTGGTCCAGTCGCCGGTGGCCGCCACCATCAGCATCGGCCGGGGCGCCATCAGCGACGCGATCTCGACGTTGTTCGTGCCCACGCGCAGGTTGGGAGCGTTCTCGCAGGTGCAGCCGCCCTGCATCATCAGCGAGATCATGTTCACCGGCGAGGAGATCTTCGGGCGGTCGTCCACCGCGCATAGCATGAAGGTCTGCGTGCCGCCGCCCGACTCGCCCGTCACACCGATCCGCTCCGGGTCCACATCCGGAAGCGACTGTAGGAAATCGATCACGCGGATCGAGTTCCAGGTCTGCAAGCCGAACAACCCGAAGTTCCAGAGCTGCTCGCGCCGGCCGCCGGGGACATGCGCGATCTGCATCGTGTCGTTGTAGCCGATCATGTCGTAGCCGAACACAACATAACCCTGGCGCGCCATGTTGATGCCGCGCGCGGGAACCGAGAACAGGGGGCCGTGCTCCAGGCGTCCGTACTGCGCGTGGCCGTGCGGCGCGGCCACCGCCGGGAGCTTGCCCGCACGTCCCAACGGCCGATACAGGTTGCCGGCAAGGTAGAAGCCGGGCAACGTCTCCAGGTAGACCTTTTCGATCGAGTAGTCCTTGTTCTCGATGCGGCCGAAGATCTGCGCGTGCAGCGGATTCTTCACCGGCATGGGCATCAACCCGGCGGCCGCCTGCACCTGCTTGCGAAGATGCCGGGCGCGCGCCTGCCATTCCGCCAGCGTCCGGTAGGTCTTCGGATGAAAGCGCGTATCGGTGTGCGGGATGTCAGTGTTCCGGGCGTCTTGCAGCGGAACCGCCGCCGCCAGCGGTGCCGCCAGCAGCAGGAAGGCAATCTGTCTCATCGTTCACTCCAGTCCGAACAGTCCTCTTCGGGCGTTTCGATACACAAAGCGGGCCGGGTTCACGGCCGTCGCGCCGGGGGTGTCCACCTCAATAATGCGCGCCGCCACCGGCTCATACGCCGCGCGGAAGGCGACGGCCGCCTTCACCACCAGCACTTCCTGCCTCTCGGGACAGATGCCGCAACTGAGCAACTGGTGAAGGCTCATCGGGGCTTCCCGTTCGCTTGTCAAAAGCAGCAGGTTCGCCAGGTCGCGCGTCGAACCTTCGACCTCGATCACGGCCGATAGCCCCTGGTCGTGGTAGCGCCCGCCGCCATGGCGCACCTCGGTCTCGATGTACTTGCCGTCGTGGAGCGAACGGACGCGTCCGCGAATCCTCACCGGTTCGCCGTGCAGGCGGTCCGTCCGGCCGCCCACGGGATGATCGAAGCTCCCGCCCACACCCAAGCGCACGGCTACCTTCACGGCTTCCGGATCGGCAATCACCACGACCCACCCGGAGGCCTCCTGTTGAAGCAGTTCGGCAAGCAGGAACGTGGAATCGCCCGCCGAACCGCCGCCGATGTTGTCGCCCATATCGACGAGCACCACCGGCGCCTCGTCGGAAGTCATGGCAAAACGCACGGCTTCGCCGGGACCGGGCAGGTTCAGTTTCAACCGGTTGCGCGTGGCCCACAGCAGTTGGCCGAGCCGCTCGGCCTCGCTGCGCGCCAACGCCGGGTCGTTGTCGGTCGCAACCACTACGCTTACGCCCATGGCCGGAGTGTCGGCGTATTGATAGCCGCCCGCCACGGTCACCGACAGGATGCGCGGGTCCTGTTCCAGCCGGCGGCTCTCCTCGACGATGGGCTGCAACGGCTCCAGGTTCGTGTTCTGGAAGCGGATGTTGTAAAGCATCGGCGGTTTGGCAATAGCCTGCACGGGCTTCACCTCGCCCTTGACGATGCGAGTCATGATCTGCGCCGCCCGCAACCCGCGCTCGCGCTGGTCGATGTGCGGGTTGGTCCTGTAGCCCAGCAGCACGGTCGAGTGCTGGACGATCTCGGCTGAGATGTTGGCGTGAAAATCGTGCGTGACCACAATGGGAAATGCCTGGCCCACCGCCTCGCGCACCCTGCGGACGATCTCGGCGTCTCCGTGCAGGTGCTTCTCGGACACCATCGCTCCGTGCAGCGCCAGCAGAAGTCCGTCGCAGCGCGGCGCGGCCTTGAGCATCGCGATCAGATCCCCGGTCAGGGTGTCCAACGCCTCCGCCGACACCGGACCGCCGGGAGTGGCCGCGGCCATCAGCAGCGGCACCGCCTCGAAACCATATGTTTTCGCGCCTTCCAGGTATCCGGCCACCTCGTGCGCGCTGGCGCCGTACTGCTTTTCGATTTCCCCTCCCCGATGCACCCGAAAATCCTGAAGCCGGGTGGGCTTGGGGAAGAACGAGTTCGACTCGTGCATGATCCCGCCCACGGCAATACGCGGCGCCGGGCTTTGGGCGCAGGCGATCGCGGAGCAAAACAGCAAGACGGCCTCCCTCTTCATCTCAGGACCTCTCAAAATACGCGTACTCAGGCGGGCGGTAACGGACGGCCAGCTCCGGCGTCGCGACGCGGCGCTTCCGCACGCGCGATTCGAACAGCATGGCTAGAGCGCCGGTAGTCAGCAGGGTGCGCTCCACCGGATAGAGGGGCCGGCGCGTCACGAAGAACTGCTCGATGACGTCGACCAACCCGTCGAAGTGCGGCAGCGGCCGGGTTACATGCGCGGCGTCGCTGAAGGACGCGGCCACCGGCTGTGGCTGTCCCGCCAGCCGCGCGGCGAACAGGAACCCGGTGTTGTGCCCGTCGAGCATGTAGGAAGCGGCGCGGAAGCCGTCCCGGTATTCGAGCAGAAAGACCACCGGCGCCTTGACGTTCGCCTCCATGCGTCCGGTCTTAGTCTTGGAGCCGCACTTCAGCGCCGCCTCCAGCAGCGGCGCGCTCCAGCCGCCCGCCCCGTCGCGCCAGCGCCACACGGCGTCGCCCTCGATACACTCCACGGCGGCGATACCCGTCTCCCCGCCGCGCCGGCGCTCGACCATGCACTGAAGCGTTTCCAGCGTGTGGAACCCGTAGGCATCCAGCGGTCCGTAACCCACCGACACCGCGGCTTCGATACGCGCTCCGCGCGGGATTTCCAGGAAGGGCGAGCGCACCGTGACCGGAATCGACGAACCGGCCATGAAAGGGATCTTCAGCGCGCGCGCCCAGTCGTACATGCGCCGCGCCTTTTCCCAGGAGTAGGACAGGTGCTTGTCGCAATACAGCGGAACCGGGCGCCGACTGGCGCGCATGACATCTACGATCTGTTCGAACAACTCGTACCGCGGATAGAGATGTTGGCCGCGCTCGTTGTACGGGTACTGGCCGTGCTCGGCGATGAGCAGCACGGCATCCACCGCCAGGCGGTCTCCTCCAAGCGTGAGCGCTTCGCGCACGGTCGGCCAGATGCGAAAGGCGTGTTTGGCCGCCAGCGAACGGCTCATGTCCTTGTCGGGGACCTGGTCGGTGTACATCGAGACAACGCGCGTGCGCGGCTCGCGGCGAACGCCATTGGGCGAGTAACCCTCCAGAATCCGGCCCACGATAACATCGGCGTGTGAGTAATAGCGGTACTCGGTGACGATGGCGGCGACGGAGGGGCGGCGGTCCCCAGCCAGGGACAGCAGCAGACCCCGGCGGCTGAGACTCATCGGCTATCCCCGCGCGCTTCCACCAGAAGGCGCACCGCAGCGTCCACCAGCATTTCGCCCGAGCCCGCCGCGCAGCGCGCGCTCTCGACTTCATAGGCGCCTTCCGGGTACGACTTGCGATCGGGGATGTAGCCCAGCGATCCGTTGGCGAGCGCCGAGACGACCGTGTAGCGGAACGGTGACGCGGTCTTGATGGCCAGACCCAGTTCGGTGAAGATCTCCCCGGGCAGGCCTACCCAGGCCAGTTGTGCGCCGAGCGCGATCACCTGCACCTCGGCCTCGAACGGAGCGCCGTTGCGCGCGGCCACATCGGTGAACTTGAACGCGCGCACCAGGTCAAGGAACGGAGCGGCGTTAGGCGTGCCGTAGGTCGGCGTGATCTTCCGCGCCCACGCCAGGTCCTCCGGGCGTAGGGGCGCCAAGGGAAGCTTCACTGTGGCCGTTCCAC
The DNA here is from genome assembly GCA_964406685.1 of uncultured Solibacteraceae bacterium. Taxonomy (GTDB): domain Bacteria; phylum Acidobacteriota; class Terriglobia; order Bryobacterales; family Bryobacteraceae; genus JACQZT01. The sequence goes on from CAYOTD010000027.1 coordinate 8,614, forward strand.
TCCGGAGCGTTCCCACCGGCAGCGCCTCCGGGCGCTTCAGGACCTTGAGGACCCTGCCGGCCAGCACGGTGCCGATGCGGGCGGCCTCTTCATGCCCCTTCTGCTTGTCGGCCCATCGGACGTCGATGTGATTCAGGTTGCCCGCGCAGCCGATGGTGAACAGCGTCAGCAGATCGGCGCCCCGGGCATCACGCAGCAGGCGCGAGAGCGTGTAGGGATAGTCGGCCGAATACTGGGTGCCGCCGACGGTATCCAGGTGCAGAGCGTAGTTGACGTGCACTGCCAGAGATCCGCCCGTGAAAGCGTCGAAGACGACCACAGGCACGTCAGGATCGATCGGGCCCGCCGGACGGACGATCTTGGGATTCAGCTTGCCCGGATTCCAGCCGACCGTGCCGTCCTTCATGTGATAGCGCCGGTTGAAGGTGAGCGAGTCTTCGCGCCCGCGCCCGGCCGACACACGCGCTGGGGCGAGCGCCGCCGCGGCCTGACGCACCGCCGCAGCGATGCGCTTGGGCAGTTCGGCGGCGTACTCCTTGCCGATGCGCAGCATCTCGCCCTCCGGGCTGTATCGCGTCGGCCCGCTCAGCACGACCGGCCCGGTGTGGCTGTGCGTGGCGCTGATCATCACCCGGCCCGGTGCGATGCCGGGGTCCCGCTCGATCTCGCGCCGCCCCTCTTCGATGATGAGCCGCGGCAGTGAGATGATGTCGCAGGCCACGATAGCAGCCCGCTCGCCGTCCACGTCCAGGACGATCGCCTTGGCCCATAGATCGTCGTGGACACCGTCGGCGGAGCGGTTACTGTAGTAGCCCGCCATGGGCGCGCCCGGTGAGGGAGTGATCTTGGCTGTCCCTGCTCCGACGCGCAGTTCCGCGACCGCCGCGATGGACAGGAGTAATAGAGCCACAATCGGTTTCACGCATGACATCGTATTACATCCCCGAAAACGACGGTGGCCTGCTGCCACAGATTCCAATCACGCGCAGCCGCCTCTCCGAATCCAGCCCAGGAAGCGGTCGCGCGTGAGCGGGCTGGACATCCAGGACGTATCCGGCAGCGGCAGCTTGCTCGCCTCCCGCACCGTGAGCCAGCCGCGCGGCAGCGCCATCCGCCCTACGGTTCCCTTCTGCGTCAGCCAGGCCAGTTGACGCTGCTTCTCGCAAGCTTCGGCGAGTTGGAGCGTCAGGCGCGCGTCTTGGGCGCAGTAGGCAAGCACCTCTTCGCGCCTTCCCTCGGCCCACATGGCGGGGGCCAACGCGCCCGAAATGCCGGCCTTCTTGCCTTCCAGCCGCATTCCTTGCGCCGCCTTCTCCAGCGCGACCAGGTGGCCCCGCCCGCACAGAACGTGGAAGAGCATGTCGACATGGTCCGCCGCCAGCGAGGCGCACTCGTTGACTCGCCCTGCCTCCTCCGCCAGGATGTCAAAATCGAATCCCAGGCCGTTCCAGCTCAGCAGCGTGTAACCTTGCGCGACCAGTGCCGATAGATCCACCACCAGCGCCGCCACTTCCTCCTGCGTCATCCGGGCCGAAGGCCGCCCGGACGCGTCACAGCCGTGCCAGAGCTTGGGCTCCGGCAGATCGCTGGCAACTGCGGCGGCACAGACGATCCCCAGCGGCCGATGCGCCAGGATGTCGGTTACATCCTCCGGCAGCAGCTTCGCGGTTTCGATGTCAAAGGCTAGATAGCGTCTCACTCCGGCCTCACTGGTGCGCCCGGGCATAATCAAGCTGCGCTTCCCGGATCGCCATCCGCGGCGCCTCCAGATCCTCCGCCAGCGCCTTCTCCATCTCCGCGCGCGCCTCGGCGGAACCCCGCTCCTCCAGAATGCGGGCCAGCAGATAGTGACCGATGGCCTTGCTGCCGCGGTACTCGAACTTACCCGAGGTGACCTCCCGTGCGCGCTGCTCCAACTTAGTAAGCAGGTCCCGATAACCCGCCTCGTCTCCCATCGCCTTCTTCGCCAGTGCCTGGAAGTAAGTCCCAAGGTGGGGCTTATTGTACTGCTCGGCGAGGATCTTCTTCAGGTACTCATTGGCGGCCTCCTTCTGCCCCATCGCCAGATTGACTCGCGCCAGATTCCAGAACACGTGCGCGCGCAGGTCGGGAGTGCGCGGCGCGACTTCCAGGTTCTTCGGGTACTCGCACGCCAGATTGTAGTACTCGAGCGCGACCTTGTAATCGCCACGCCCGAAGGCCAAGTCGCCCAAGCGTTGATTCGCCTCCACCCACGACTCGTGGATGCCATAGCGGCCTTCCCAGGAGCGGAAGTGCCGCGCGCGGAGCATCGCCTGCGCCGTCTTGAGGTTCTTCTCGTCGCCCGCAATCAGCCGGAAGTCGATCAGGCGCGCGGTCAGGTCGTCCCGCTGGCTGACCGTCCCGGGGTACTTGTTGAACAGCGCGAAGCGCTCCGCGCTGTCGACTTTGAGCAATTCGGCCACCTGGTCGGTTTCCAGCAGCACGCGCGCGTCATTCGGGTTCAATTCCAACGTCTCCCGGTACGTGGCATAAGACGCCCGTAGGTCTTTCTTCAGGTAACGCTGCGCATAGGCGACGTTGCGCCTGGCGTGGCTGAGCTTTGGGTCCAATTGCGCGGCCCGCTGCCAATGGCCGAAACCGTCTTCGCGGCGCTCTTTCGCGTATAACAGATTGCCGAGAAACAGGTGCGCGTGGGCGTCGTTTGGATTCCCCCGCAAAGCCGCCTCCAACGCCGCCGCCTCTTCCAGCCGGTGCGGATTGACATAGTCGACCGCGCCCCGCGCGCCTTCCTGGTAATAGCGCGCGGCGGCGGCCTTGTCGCCCGCCAGTTCCTTGTAATAACCGCGCAGATAGCTCACCATCGTCCCCGCGGGCGCCAGCCCGAGCACGCGGTCCGCATCCGTCCACAATCCGGCGGCGCCGTATGCCGTGGCCAGTTCGAGGAAGTTCTGCGCCTCGCTCCGCATCACGCCGCGCCAGACGGTTTCCCATTCGCCGGCCTCCACGCTCGATCGTGCGCGCAGCGCCTGAAGCTTCTCGTATCCCCCCATGAAGTGCATCGCGTCGTTGTCCATCGCCCGCTGCGCGGCCTCCAGGGCGCGGCCCGAGTCGTTCGCCAGCCGGTAGGCCGCGGCCTGAAGCGCATGAATGTCGGCAAACCTCCCGTTCTGGCGTGCCGCCTCGGCGGCCTTTTCGGCGGCGGCATTCGCCGCGCCGCGCCGCAGGTCCAGCCGGGCAAGATTCAGGTACCCCTGCGCACGGTATTCGTAACTCCACGTCGCACGGTAGAAGTTCTCGTACGCCTCCTGGAAGCGCCCCAGGTTCGTCAACGCCACCGCCTTCTCGAAGTAGATGCGTGCATTGTCGGCGTCGCGTTCCACCGCAACGTCGAGATGACGCAATGCTTCCTTCCACCGGCTCTGCTTGAGCAGCCGGGTGGCCATATCGAGGTTCGCGCGAGAGTCCTTCGGATCACGGCGTAGCGCCTCCTCGTAGTAAGCCACCGCCTCCCCGCCGCGCACGTACCGGTCCAGCCACTCCCCGCCGTGGTACACCTCATCCGGCCCGAGCTTCTTCGGATCCCCTGGGTCTTTCTGTCCCGGAGGCAAGTCGACTTTTCGCGGCGGGTTCTGGCGCACCTCGATGCGCAGCTTGCCCGCCGGATCGTAGACCGCCAGGTGCAAATCGTAGACCGTCGTTCCGGCTTCGGCTTTCACCTCGACACTGTAGGGAGCGTCAGGCGCCAACGCAACCACCTTGTCGCTCAGCACGCGCCCGCGCGCCGCGTCGCGCAGAACCACGCGATAATCCTTGAAGACACCCGTCGCCGAGACCGCGCCGAAGGCCATTCCGTCCTTGAGGTCGGTATTCACCGCGAAGTCCTCGCTGGCGTTGTGGTAACCCCGCGTGTTGCGCACCGGATACCAGTAGTCATGCAGGGTTTTCACCTCGTGAGGATGCATCCAGTGGTAGTCGGGCTGGTTGTCGCTGAACCCGCCCGCCTGCGGCTCGAAGTAAGCGCCGCCGCCTTCGGTGAGAATGTCTTCCCAAATGCGGCCGGAGGGACCCGAGCCCCACGTCCACAGCTTCTTGCCCGGCATTACGTGGTGGCTGGCCACGTGAACCATGCCGCCCTGGGCGCGATGGTCGTAAGTGCCAAACCAATCCGAAGGGTTGTTGAAGGCAAAATAACTCGAGGCATTCGGCGAGTTCTTCCACCAGGTCAGATCGACGCCGTTGTGAATGGGCCAGTTCCAGAACTCGTGCTTTCCATGTCCGGTCACCATGTCACCCGGATACTGCGCCTGGGCAAACTCGTTTGCATGCGTGGCCGCGGTGGCCCAGAATTGGAACGGCTGGCGCAGGTCCGTCGGGTTGATGAGGACGTAGTCGCAGCGAACGTAGCTGCGGCCGGGGTAGATGGTCATACCGACCAGCCATCTCATGCGATAGATGGGCTCGGTCTCGCCGACCCAGACCGTCGCGCTGCCGTCGGCGTGCTTGACGATGCGATGATCCACCGGCATGTATCCCGACGGCCGGTGGCCGTGGGGGAAGTTCCACTCGATACCGCCGGAGATCCAGGCGCCCGTCATCGAGATGAGGCCCGGCTTGATCGTCTTCTGCCAGTACATCCACACATAGCCGTTGGTCTTGTCGAGAGCCCCGTGCAGCCGGCCGCCGATCTCCGGCAGCACCATCACCTTGATGTACTCGTTCTCCAGGATGACCGCGTTGTAGGCCTTGTCCGCCTTCTTGTCGGTCAGCACGTCGTTCAGCGTGTAAGGGTAGATGTTCTGCCCGCTGCGCCCGCCGGCGTCGGCGAACACCGAGTGCACCTGCAACGGGCCGGTTTCCCAGGTCGGCATGATCATCTTCTCCTCGCGCGCCGACACCGGCGCCGCGGCAAGCAGCGGCGCCGCCAAAAGCAACACAGCGGCACAGGCCATCGCCCTCGGTCGTCCGTTTCCACTCATCATGATGTGCGGCTCCTTTGGTGTCACTGTATCACGCGAACCCCGGCGGAGGCGCCGGCACGCTTTCAGAGACTTGAAGGACAATGGACGGTGACCGCGACCGACAGGAGACCAGCCACTCGAATCCTCCCGTTCGCCTGTTTCTGCATTGCCCTTCCGGTGGCCGCACAGACCAGTCCCGCACGGAAGGTGACCGACTACGGCGCGGCGGGCAACGGGAAGAAACTCGAGACCGCCGCCATCCAGAAGGTGCTGGACAACTGCGCCCGGCCGGGCGGCGGCAAGGTGCGATTGCCCAAGGGGACTTTCCGTTCGGGCACCCTTCATCTGCGCAGTCATTCCGGCCTGGTGCTCGAAGAAGGAGCCGTACTGCTTGGAAGCGAGAACCTGGACGGCTACCTGAAGCCACTCGCCCGCACACCCGGCGATTAGCGTCTTCCTCCAGCATCCCTCCAACGTGGTCCTCAACGGAATCACGGTGGCTCGTTCTCCCGGCTGGAGCGTGACGTTCTTCGACTGCCGCGATGTCCGGATTCTCGGTTGCGTCTTCAGGACGTCATGGCGGACGGCATCAACCCAGTCAGTTGCCGGAACGTCCTATACGACGGCGTGGTGATCGACGGCTCGGGTGACGATCCCATCTGCATCGAGAACGAGGGACCGCCGCTCGCCGGCGGGTACGTTACGAAGAACATCGTCGTCCGGCGGACGACGGTGAAGAACACGACTCACCCGGCCATCAAGACCGGCGCCGGCTCCAATAGCCTGTTCGACGGTATCCTCGTCGAGGACAGCGTCTTCGGTCTGCCGGGCGATCTGTTCGCGATCCAGTTGATGCGCCCGGCGCAACCGGGCGAGACGGAGCGTCATATCCGCGACGTGACGCTCCGCCGGTTGGACGTTCGCAACGCCGCCCGGCTGTTCGACATCACGGCGATGGGAGTGGAGACGCCGGTGGTGCAGGGGTTCCGGTTCGATGACATTCTCTTCCACGGCAAGGCGGTGAGCGCGCGGATTCACGGCACGGCCGCGTCTCCGATGGCCGACGTGGTCATCCAGCGGCTGGAGGTCGAAGCGACTCAGCCGGCCCTGCCACTGCTGAGCGTACGTCACGTGACCGGGCTCAGGGTCGAAGACAGTTCCATGCGGGTGCCCGGATCGGGCGAGGAGGGGCCGACCTTCCGCCTTGACAACGTGCGCGACGCCTCGTTTTCGTCTCTGCGCGCAGGGCCGGCCGGAAACCCGATCTGGGTCTCAGGCGCGGAGTCCAGGAACATTCGTCTGGTAGGCGAACCGCCGGCCGGGATGCGGAATCCGATGCTGGCCGATTCTGAGGTGGCGGCCGAAGCCCTTGCTCCGGCCACCAGGGCCGAGGTTGTCAAGCCGACCGCCCCGTCCCAAGTGAAACCGGATGAGCGGTATGACATCGAGGTGGAGTTGCACAACCCTGGAGCGGCGGGCGCGATCCGCGTTCCACTGCTGATCGATGGCCGTCAGACCAGCGCCCGCTGGTTGTGGATGGCCGCGGGAGCGCGGACCGTCACGCGGTTATCGGGTGCACCGCTATATCGGCCGGGCAAGCACGCGGCGCGGGTGGCGAATAGCGAGCGGACAGTGCGGGTTCAGAATGCGCCGGCCGCGTTCCGCTACGGCGATTTCTGCGAGATCGACTGGCCGCGCCAGCCGGGCAGCCCCGGCCGGGCCTCGGTGCCGATCCGCAATGTCGGCGGAGCCGCGGGCGTCGGGAAGGCGGAGTTGTCCTCCGAAGAAGGCCTCCTGGCGGCGAAAGAGATCCGGCTTGAACCCGGCCAACAGGGCGAGGTCAGATTCGAGCCGTTGGTGAACGGCACTAGCCTCCGCGTGGCGGACTTCCCGGAGTGGCGGTTTGCCACGTTCCGCAGCGTACCGGGGAGATTTCTGCTGTATCGCGACCGGATCGTCATCGAGGCCGGCGGGCGCCCCGAGGCCTGGGACGACTATGGCGCCGTCTACCTGCCCGGCATCGAGGGCGATTTCGATGCGCAGGTGCGAGTGCTGTCCGCCTCCGAGGATACCGGCGACAACTCCGCCGTCGGGCTTATCATCCGCAACCGGATGGCGGACACGCGTTCGGCGGGCCTCGCGATGCACTACCGGATTCCGAAGTACGGAGCGTACAAGGTGTGGTCGTGGGACACTGACGGGGACGGCGTGCCGGAAACCAGAAGCTACGGAAACCACGCGGCCCTCC
>CAYOTD010000028.1:0-15730 GCA_964406685.1 uncultured Solibacteraceae bacterium
CTGAAAGGGGATGACCGCCCTCGAACGCCTCCAAGCGATCGCAGCGACGCTTCCCCCGGATGCGGTGGACGTGCTGGTTGCCGTCGCTGAACGGATGTCGCCGGCGCCGGGTTTCGAAGCCTATCTGGCCGCGCAGCCCGAGGTAAGACCGAGGTAAGACCGGGGACAGACGGGACGTTTCCCGATAGTCAGGGAAAACGTCCCGTCTGTCCCCGGTTCTGAGTCATCGACATCGACAATCGCGGCGAGACTTACTAACGGGCCCGGTCAGGCATTATCATAGGGCGTTGGTCTCATCCAAGGAAAATTGCACTCTGCGGGAGGCGGCATTGGGCACGCGAACGATGATCCTGGCGGTGGTACTGGCGGCGGGGGCGGGGGCGCAGCCCGCGTCCCAGCAGAAATCGGCCGCCGAGCGGCGCGAGTATATCCGCGCCAACTACTCCAAGCACGAGTTTCTGATTCCGATGCGCGACGGCGTCCGGCTGTTCACGGCCGTCTATGCGCCCAAGGACCGCGGGCAGACCTATCCGTTCCTGCTGCTGCGGACGCCCTACACGGTCGCCCCTTACGGCGTGGACAACTATCGCGAAGCGCTCGGGTCCACCGAAAAGTACATGCGCGAGGGGTTCATTTTCGTTTACCAGGATGTGCGCGGGCGGGGAAAGTCGGAAGGCGCGTTCGTGCACGCCCGCCCCATCCTGGCGGAGAAGCGCGGCCCCAAAGACATCGACGAATCCACCGACACTTACGACACCATCGACTGGCTGGTGAAGAACGTTCCCAGCAACAACGGGCGGGCGGGCATGTACGGCATCTCCTATCCGGGCTTCTACGCCGCCCTGGGCGCCATCGGCTCGCACCCGGCGCTGAAGGCCACTTCGCCCCAGGCGCCGGTATTCGACTGGTTCGTGGGCGACGACTTCCGCCACAACGGCGTTCTCTTCCTGGCCCACGCCTTCAACTTCTTCTCCACCTTCGGCCGCCCCAAAGCTCCCGACTTCACCGTCGAGGGGCCGCGCTTCGACATGCAGACGCCGGACGGCTACGACTTCCACCTGCGCACCGGACCGCTGGCCAACTACGACGAGAAGTACTTCCACGGACAGATCGAGTTCTGGAAGGAGTTGCTGGAAAACGACCACTACAACGAGTTCTGGAAGTCGCGCGTCTATGGGCCGTACCTGAAGAATCTTAAGCCCGCCATGATGACCGTCGGCGGGTGGTTCGACGCCGAGGACGTTTACGGCCCCCTCGCCGTTTACCGCGCGGCGGAGAAGCAGAACCCCGGCGCGGTGAACATCATCGTCGAGGGTCCCTGGTCGCACGGCGGCTGGGGGCGCGAGGACGGCGACCGGCTGCATCGCGTGGGTTTCGGCTCGAAGACCTCGCAGTTCTTCCGCGACAACATCGAGTTCCCGTTCTTCCTCCATCACCTGAAGGACAAAGGCGACGGCGGCAAACTGCCCGAAGCCTACATGTTCCTGACGGGGCTGGATGAGTGGCGCAAGCTGGATACCTGGCCGCCCAGGAACGCCCGCTCGAAGAGCCTGTACTTCTCCGCCGGCGGCAAGCTGGGCGAGACGGCGCCGGCGCCATCCGCCGAGGCGTTCGACGAGTACATCAGCGACCCCGCCAAACCCGTGCCGTTCTTCGACACGCTCACGCAAGGGATGACGTACGACTACATGGTGGAGGACCAGCGCTTTGCCAGCTCGCGCACCGACGTGCTGGTCTATCGGACCGAGCCGCTGGAAACCAACCTCACCGTGGCCGGACCGCTCAAGGCCACGCTGTATGTTTCCACGACCGGCACGGATTCGGATTTCGTGGTCAAGCTGATCGACGTCTTCCCGGACACCACCGCTCTGGGCGGATACCAGCAACTGCTGCGCGGGGAGCCATTCCGGGGCAAGTTCCGCAACGGCTTCGACAGGCCCGAGCCGTTCACGCCCGGCAAGGTCGAGAAGATCGAGTTCACCCTTCCCGACGTTTACCACTGCTTCCGCCGCGGCCACCGCATCATGGCGCACGTGCAAAGTACCTGGTTCCCCCTGGCGGACCGCAACCCGCAGAAGTTCCTGCGCATCCACCAGGCCCGGCCGGAGGATTTCCAGAAGGCTACGCAGCGCCTTCACCGCTCCGGCGCCACGGCGTCGTTCCTCAGTCTGCCGGTAGCGGAATAGTATGGAACTCGATTCCTCGGGCAGGCTGGTGTACGGGACCCTGGTCGGCATCGCCGTTCTGTGCTGGCTCGGGGCGGCGGCCTTCGCCGGCTTTCGCTTCTACCAGATGCGCACCTACGACGTGGTGAGCGCGGTGGTGTTGGAAGCCGGAACCTCCGGCTACCAGGTGAGCGTGACCACCGAGGATTCCGACGGCTTCAAGCGCGATTCCTACGAGACCATGTACAGCGCGGAAGCCCTGGTGGAGTACGACTACAAGGGCAAGCACTACAAGACCGTCGCTTCTCACGACGTAGGGACCTCGTCCCGCTGGTTCCAGGAGCGGCTCACGCGGAACTGGAAGCCGGGGAGCCGCATCCGCGTCCGCATCAACCCGGCCAAGCCGGACAAGCCGCTGGCGGGGGTATGGCTCAACCTGCACACCTTCACGCCCGCCCTCGGCCTCATTGTCTTCGGCCTGATGACTTACGGCATCGCCCTCGGCGTCCGCCGGTTGCTGGAGTTCGTCGCGAGCAACAGGTTCTTCCCTTTCCACCCCCGGTAGGGGCGGTGGCGGCGTCACAGTACCGGAAAAAGCACGAAAATCGCTCGAATGGGGGGGCCGGATTGTCTTATGCTCACATCGAGCCGGCCGTTCCCGTGCAGATTACGCGGCCTGGCTCCGGGCTTTCCCAAACAGGGACTACCACATGAACATGATGAACAGACGACACCCCTTTGCCTACCTGGCGATCCTTGCGATCGCACCCGCCATCTTGTTTGCCCAGTCGTTCAACGCCTCGGTGCGAGGCGTGGTGACCGATTCCTCGCAGGCCGCGATCCCGGCCGCGAAGGTCACGGTCACCGACGTGGACCGCAACCTCGACTACTCCACCGAGACCGATGCCATGGGCCGCTACTATCTGACCGCTCTGCCACCGGGCACGTACCGCTTCGCCGCCGAGGCGGCGGGCTTCCAGAAAGCCACCCGCGCCGCCTTCACTCTCGTCGTACAGCAGCAGGCCACCATCGACGTGGAACTCAAGGTCGGCACCGCCGTCACCGCCATCGAAGTCCAGGGCGCGGCTCCGCTGTTGAACGCCACCAGCGCCACCCTCGGCCAGGTGATCGAGAACCGCTACATCTCGGAACTACCGCTGATCGCGCGCAACCCCTACACGCTTTCCTATCTGACTCCCGGGATCACCGGCGCGGCCGGACGCCAGAACGACGGCAACACCAACTTCGTCGCCGTGGGCACCCGCAACTCCACCTCCGACGTGATGCTGGACGGCATCAGCGTCACGGGGGCGGAGCCCAATTCCGGCATCACCTCGATCATGCACACCCCCTCGGTGGAAGCGGTGCAGGAGTTTAAGGTACAGACCAGTTACTTCAGCGCCGAGTTCGGCAACACCGGCGGCGCCATCATCAACATGGTCACCAAGAGCGGCACCAACCGGTTCCACGGTAGCGGGTACTGGTTCTTCCGCGACGATTCCCTGAACGCCAACAGCTTCTTCTCCAACCGCAGCGGGGCCAAGAAGAGCCCCACCAGCCGCGACGTGTACGGAGGCACCCTGGGCGGTCCCATCAAGAGGGACAAGACGTTCTTTTTCGCCTCATACGAACGCACCGACGACCAGTCTGCGGTGACTCGCAGCGCGACCTTCCCGACTATGGAGCAGCGGACGGGCGATTTCAGCAACACGCGGAACTCGGCCGGGAGGTTGGTCACCATCTACAACCCGTTCAGCATCTCCACCGACGCGGCGGGGAAAGTCGCGCGCCAGCCCTTCGCCGGCAACGTCATTCCCCAGTCGATGCTGGACCCCATCGCGGTCAAAGCTGCCTCTTACTATCCGCAGCCGAACCAGCCGGGGCAGGCCTACACCTTCGTGGACAACTGGTTCGCGCAAGGCGTCAACGCCGGCTACAACACGCAACTGGAGCTGAAGGCCGATCACAACTTCAACGCCGCCAACCGCATCAGTATGCGCTGGAGCCCGCGCTGGCAGTTGGTCGACCAGGCCAACATCTTCGGCGCCGGCAAGCCCGCCGCGCCCTGGTCGGCCAAGCACGGCAATATCGGCGGCCAGAAGGCGATGTTCGACTACACCCGGGTTCAGAGCGCCACCACCATCTTCAACCTGCGGTTCGGCATCACGTTCCACCACTACTACTCGGTGCCGCTGGTGCCCTTCGACCTGACCACGCTGGGCCTGCCCAAGTACATGCTCGACAACGCCTCCAACCCCGTCTTCCCGTACTTCTCGCCGGGCGGCTATACCGCCATCGGCGACTGCGGCTGGGTGGTGCAGAGCCAGGAGCAGGGCGGCTCCCAGATCCTGGGCAGCGTCACCAGGATTCTGGGCGCGCACAACCTGAAGTTCGGCGGCGAATACCGGTTCAACTTCCTCGACTACTCCCTGCCCGGCTATCCCGCCGGAATGTTCTCCTTCGACCGCCAGGTGACCAGCCAGGACCTCTACACCGGTTCCTCCCTCCAGGGCGACGGCTTCGCTTCCATGCTGCTGGGGTGGGGTAGCGGCAGCCGCTACGATCACCTGCCCTGGGTCAAGTCGCGCAACGCTTACTGGGCCGGATACTTGCAGGACGACTGGAAGGTCACCCGCAATCTGACGATCAACCTGGGCCTCCGTTATGAACTGGACCAGGCAGCCTGGGAAGAACAGAACCGCTTCAGCTACTGGGACCTGGAGTCGCCGTCTCCGTTGGACGGCAAGGTGAAGGGCCTGGGAACGCTGCTGGGCTACATGAAGTTCACCGACGACGACCACCGCAGCCCGTATCCCACGCCCAAGCGCGACTTCCAGCCGCGCGTGGGCCTCGCCTACGCGATCGGCTCGAAGACCACCATCCGCAGCGGCTACGGCATGTTCTACACGATGTCGCGCGCCTCGGTGACGGGCTCCATCGGCGTTGGTTTCTCTTCCCAATCCAGCGTGGAATGGACGCGGGATTCCAACCTGACCCGCTACGCTTCGCTTGCCAATCCCTATCCGGACGGGATGAACCTGCCGCCGGGACGATCGCTCGGCGCGATGACCTTCGTCGGCATGTCCGCCAGCACGGTGTTGCCGGAGAACATCCGGCCCTCCTACCATAGCTGGAACTTTTCCATCCAGCGGCAGTTGCCCGGGGCGAGCGTGGTTGAAGTCAACTACACCGGAACCAAGGGCACTCACATGTTCATCCCGGTCAGCAACCTCGGCCCACTGGACCAGCAGTATTGGAGCCTCGGCCGGGCCGCTCTGAACGCCAAGGTGCCGAACCCGTTCTACGGCGTCATCACCGACAAGCGGTCCTCCATGAGCGAAGCCACCATCCCCTACAACCGTCTGCTGCGGGCCTATCCGCAGTACAACGGAGCGTCCCGCTCCACCGGACCGGCGGGCGGAGACAGCATTTACAACGCCGTGCAAATCCGCTTCGAGAAGCGGTTCTCGCATGGCCTCTCCATGCTGGCTCACTACACCATCTCCAAGTCGATGGACAACTACGGTGCCGGAAACAGCAACTACACCTTCCTGAGCGCCAACACTCCCTACCAGGATGTGTTCAACATCCGGAACGAGCGCGCCCTTTCCGCCAGCGACATTCCGCAGCGGCTGGTGGTCACCTTCTCCTACCAGTTGCCCTTCGGCAAGGCGAAGCACTTCGGGACCAACTGGAACTGGCTCCTCGACGGGATCGCCGGCGGATGGTCGCTCACCAGTTTCCTGACCTTCCAGTCCGGCGTTCCGCTCTATGTGTCGCAGTCGGGCGGCTCGATGTGGGAGGGCACCCAGCGGCCCAACCTGGTCGGCGATCCGAGCATGTCCGGATCGGTCTCCGACCGCCTGTACAACTACTTCAACAAGGCGGCGTTCACCCGCCCCGCCATCGACACCTTCGGCTCGGCGCCGCGCGCGCTGAACTACCGCGCTCCCGGCGTCCGCACCGCCGATATGGCTCTGCTGAAGAGCTTCCGGATTCGCGAGCGGGTGCGGGCCGAAGTGCGGCTGGAGATGCAGAACGCGACCAACACGCCGGGCTTCGCGGCGCCGTCCAACGCCTTCGACAGCACCAGCTTCGGGATCATCAGCGGCTACAACACGGGGATGGGACCGAGGATCGTGCAGATCGGCACTCGCGTTACCTTCTGATCGAAGCCGGAGGCGGGGCTCTCGGGCCCCGCCTCCGGCATTTCGCCTCCGGCCCTTCCACGCGCTACAATGCTCCGGATGGCAACCGGGCCGACCATGGCAAGCGCCGTGCGGAAGGCGCGCATCAAGAACCTCGTCCTCGTTCCTCTGCTGGCGGCGATCCTGATCGGCGGCTCGGGCCGGATCGATTGGATCGGAGGCTGGCTCTATCTCGCGCTGGTGGTGGTGGGTCCACTGGCGACCTTCTGGCTGCTGGCCCGCAAGTGGCCCGATCTGATTGCGGAGCGGGCGACGCTCCAGAAAGGGACACAGCCCTGGGACAAGGTGCTGGCGCCCCTGGTCGCTCTCGTGTTCCCCCTGGCAATGTGGATTGTCGCCGCCCTCGACACCCGCTACGGATGGTCGCGGCTTTCGGTGTGGGTCCAGGCGGCCGGTTTCGTGCTGATCGTTCTCGGCATGCTGATCATTCTCTGGGCGATGCTGGCCAATCGTTTCTTCTCCTCCACGGTGCGGATCCAGAAGGATCGCGGGCACAGCGTGATTTCCACCGGCCCGTACGCCCACCTCCGGCATCCCGGCTATAGCGGAGCCCTGGCCTACACGCTCGGTACACCGCTGGCTCTGGACAGCGTTCCCGCGCTGCTGCCGGCGGGGCTGTGCGCGGCGCTGTTTGTGTTGCGAACCGCGCTGGAGGATCGCACCCTCAAAGCCGAGCTGGAAGGCTACGCCGAGTACGCGCGCCGGGTCCGCTGGCGGCTGATTCCGGCGATTTGGTAGCGGACGCGGGCCCGCTCACATCTCCGGCTTCATCACCGCGATGCAGCCCAGGTTGCGGTAGAGCTGCTTGTAGTCGAGGCCGAAGCCGATGACGAAGCGGTCCGGGATTTCGAAGCAGCGGAACTCGACCGGCACCTGCACGATGCGGCGCGGGGTGCGGTCCAGCAGCGTGCAGATGGCGAGGGAATTGGGGCCGCGGCCGGCCAGGGTCTGGAGCAGGTAGCGCGAGGTGAAGCCGGTGTCGACGATGTCCTCCACCAGCAGCACGTCCTCGCCTTCGATGCCTTCGTCCAGGTCCTTGGCGATGCGCACCAGTCCCGGCGCCCCGGCGTTGTTCGAGAAACTGGAGATCGCCAGGAAGTCGATCTTGACCGGAATCGAGATCTCGCGCGCCAGGGCTGTCAGAAAGAACACCGAGCCTTTCAGCACGCCGATCAGTTTGAGATTCCGGTCGCGGTACTTGTCCGAGATGTCGCGCGCGACCTCGCGGATGCGTTCCTGGATCTGCTCCTCGGTGAACAGAATGCGCTCGATGTTGGGCGGTTGCGAGCTGCTCATTGCGCCACGGTCCGTTCGGCCAATCCGTGCTTGAAGATCAGGTTCTGGATGTCTTTCTGGTAGAAGACCTGGATGTTCACTTGCGGGTAGATCGCCTTCAGCAGTTTGATCTTGCGGTTCTTCTTGGTCACCAGCGACTGCTTCATGGTGGTGAGCTCTACATACATATCGAACTCCGGCAGGTAGAAATCCGGCGTAAATGCCTCCAGCACCTTGCCGTCGCGGTCCCACTGGATGGGGAAGCTGTGCGGCTCGTACTCCCAGGCGATGCGGTAGAAATCGAGCAGGTTGGCGAAGATCTGCTCGCTGGGGTGCGAGAAGGGACTGCGCTTCAGGCTGGCCTGGCCCGCCGGGGCGATGCCGTGCCGCGCCAGTTGCAGGCGAATCTGAAACTGGATCTGCGCGGCGGCGGTGGCCGACAGCAACCCCTGCTCGCGGATGCCGCGGATGCGGGCCGCTTCCTCGATCAGCGCCGCCATGTGCTCGCTGTCCAGCGTTTCGCTGTTCAGCGTCAGGTCGAACCCCACGGCGGGCGCCGAGACGCGCCCGAAGCGGCGCTTGCGCTCCTGCCGCCGGGCCTGCTCGACCTCGCGCAGCAACTGGCGTGCGGCGGGGCGCTCCAGGCGCCGGTCGATCATGATCGCGCCCACGCGCCGGGCTTCGGGCGCCACCACCGCGACGCGCAGCCAGTTGGGATAGCCGCGGAACAGCAGCTCCGCGCCGTTGGCTTCGACCACCAGGTGGTGTTCGGTGGCCAGGCGCGCCAGCACGTGGCCGGCGGCATGGCGCCAGGCGCGGTCCGCAATGGCGGTCCCGGCTCCGAACTCCTCGGCGATCATCGCGCTCAGGCGCGATTCGTTCAGCAGTTCGAAGCCCATCCGTTGTCCGGTGAGCCGCGCCACCTCTTCGTGGCGCGAACCGGGCTCGCCGGAGACCGTGATCAGACCCATCGGTTGTCGTTGCCGCCGCTGGCTCCGGGGCCGCGGCTACTGCTATCGTACCAGCATGAGAATCGACCGCAGAGTGTTTCTTGCCCAGGCGTTGGGGTCTCTGGTGGCCGCCCCCCGCGGGCTGCGCGCCGATGTGGCCGTCATCGGCGGCGGAACCGGCGGCTGCGCGGCCGCTCTCGCCGCGCTGCGCGGCGGGCTGCGCGTGGTGATGACCGAGGAGACCGACTGGGTCGGCGGCCAGCTCACTGCCCAGGGCGTGCCGCCCGACGAGCATCCCTGGATCGAGTCCTTCGGCGGAACACGGCTTTATCGCGACTACCGCAGCGCGGTGCGCGAGTACTACCGCCGCCACTATCCGCTCACCGAGGACGCCCGCGCGCGCCCGCACCTGAACCCCGGCGACGGCAGCGTCTCGCGGCTCACGCACGAACCGCGCGTATCGCTCGCCGTGCTGGAGGCGATGCTGGCGCCCTGGATCGCCGGCGGCAAGCTGACCCTGCTGCTGAACCACAGACCCATAGCCGCCGACACCGAGGGCAACCGCGTCCGCTCGGTTACCGTGCGCAGCCTGGACAGCGGCGCCACCCGCGCCATCGAGGCGCCCTATTTCATCGACGCCACCGAGCAGGGCGACCTGCTGCCGCTCACCCGCACGGAATACGTCACCGGCTTCGAGTCGCGCGCGCAGACCGGCGAGCCGCACGCCCCCCTCCAGGCGCAGCCCGCCAACATCCAGGCGTTCACTGTCTGCTTCGCCATCGACTACCTGCCCGGCGAGGACCACACCATCGACAAGCCGGAACAGTACGCCTTCTGGCGGGATTACGTCCCGAAGATGACGCCGCCCTGGCCCGGCCGCCTGCTGAGTTGGACGATGACGCATCCCATCACGCTGAAGAACCGCCCGATGGGTTTCGACCCCACCGGCGCCTCCACCGGTGAAAAGCCGAACCTGTGGACCTACCGCCGCATCGCCAACCGGCGCAACTTCCTCCCCGGCGCCTACCAGGGCGACATCTCGCTGATCAACTGGCCGCAGAACGACTACTGGCTGGGCAACCTCCACGAGGTCAACGAGGCCGAGGCCGCGCGCCACCTCAAGCGCGCCAAGCAGCTCAGCCTCTCGCTGCTGTACTGGATGCAGACCGAAGCGCCGCGGCCCGACGGCGGCGCCGGCTGGCGCGGCCTGCGGCTGCGCGGCGACATCATGGGCACCGAGGACGGGCTGGCCAAGTATCCCTACATCCGCGAGTCGCGCCGCATCCAGGCCGAGTTTACCGTGGTCGAGCAGCACGTCGGCGCCGACGCGCGCAAACAGCCCGAGGCCGAAGCGTTTTCCGATTCGGTGGGCGTGGGAAGCTACCGTATCGACCTGCACCCCAGCTCCGGCGGGGACAATTACATCGACATCAGCTCGCTCCCCTTCCAGATTCCGATGGGAGCGCTGATTCCGCGGCGTGTGGAGAACCTGCTGGCCGGCGCCAAGAACCTGGGCGTCACCCACATCACCAACGGCTGCTACCGGCTGCACCCGGTGGAGTGGAATATCGGCGAATCGGCCGGCGCCCTCGCCGCCTACGCCCTGGAGCGGAAGGAGCCGCCCCGCGCGGTGCGCAACGCCGAGAAACTGCGGCGGGAATTCCAGGCGCGCATCCAGTCCCAGGGAATCGAGACAGCTTGGCCGCGCCTCACCCCGCGCTGACCGCCGACGGGCGCCATTGACCCGGACCGCCGCAACACGATATCTTCAAGTGAGTGGCGCGGTAGCCAAGTGGTAAGGCAGGGGTCTGCAAAACCCTTATTCGGCGGTTCGATTCCGCCCCGCGCCTCCATCCCATACGAAGCCCTGCTTCCACTGCGGCGGCCTCGACCTCGCCCCGGAAGCCACTCAATAGCCGGAAGCGCCCAATCGTCAGGTGTATCCTTTCGGGCGTGAGGCAAACGCTCTGTGGACATCGGACCCACGGCGGCCTCGGAGACCTTCGGTCAGTAGTGCGGCACGCAGTCCATCGCGCCGGAGGCGACCCATCGGTGGAAGCAGCGATGACAAGTCTGGTGTGCGGATGGCGGTCAGACGCGTCAGCCACGGGAATCGGTGCGCGAGGTGCCAGAGTTCCTCGGTCGAGTTGCTGGAGCGGTGGTGAAGCGTGGCTCAGACAACACGACATCTCCGAGTACTGACGAACTGGGAGACGCGTTCTGGCTGGAAGCGGTGCGGGCCGGCATCTCAGCGGCTGCTTCCGCCGCCAGCCCCCAGGAACCCATCCCCAAAGAACACCGGCTTGTACCCCCGCCGGGTGACCCACGCGATGGCGCGCTCGACGCGCTCGCGGAAGTCGGGCTGATAGGCCACGTAGTCGGGGTAGAAGTACTGCTCGTGGATCATCAGCTCCATCACTTCGGACTGGTGCGGATCGGCGGCGATCTTGTCCAGGAAGGCGTCGATGTCCTTCAAGGCCACCGTGTTGACCACGATGTCGTGGCGGACGAAGAGGATGTCCTCGGTGTTGTCCTTCCAGTAATCCCGCCCGCTCAGATACAGCACCTCGGGCCGCGAGAGATAGTAAGAGACCGACGGGCGGCCGTTCTGTAACCGGAAATAGCCCGGCATGATCCGGATGCCCTCGTCACGCAGGGCGCGGGCGCCTTCGCGCATGGCCTCGCCCCAGTGAACCGTGGTGACCGGACCCAGCAGTTCGCGGCCCGCGAACCGCTCGATCTCGCGCGTGATTGTCCGGTAGTCGTAGCGGATCTGCTCGCCGGAAGCGCGCAGATAGGGGCGATCCGGGTCGTTCGAGCGCGCGTGAAACGACAGGCGGATCCAGTCCCGGCTCTGCTGCCATTCCGCGCGGTACTTGTCGGGCATCTGCGACAGGTTGAATCCCTCGGTCTGGTAGTAGATGTTGAAGTGGACCTTAGTGCCGTACTTGCGGTGCATCTCCCGCCAGAAGCCAAGGTAAGGGTTCTCGAAGATCGAGCGGTAGCGCTCCGCGTTGCGGGCGATGTCCCGCAGGAACCAGATGTTGTCGTCGGTGGAGAAGCGGTAGCGCGGAAACGAGTCGCGGTCCCAAAGCACCGTGATGGAATCCCGCTCGCCGCCCGCGGCCTCGGCCACGATCTTCGTCTCCCGGTCGTGGAGCACCAGCGGCGCTTCAAACGCGCCACCCCGCACGGCAACCGCCGCGCCGTTGACGCGCACCTCTCCGGCGCCTGCCAGCCCTTTCACGACGATGCGCAGCCCTTCGGCCGTCTTCTCGCCATCATGACGATTCAGGATGGCGCCGTCCGGCGGCTCGACCAGGCGCAGCGGCGGCTGGCTCATCGCCGGAACGCCCAACGCGATCAACAGCGGCAGTGACCTCAGTGGTTTCATGAACCGTGGCTCCTTTCCAAGTGCCGGATAAGCTCCTCCATTCTACGGCAGCCGCCGATGTCTATTGCAGTAGGGTCGTCCGCCCAGTTGCCCCGCAGTCCGCCGATTTCCGACAATGAAGTCAGAATGGCAAAAGAGTACGAACTGATATCCAGACCTGTTCCCCCGGTACACACGAAGCTGCGGCGAATCCATACCGGGATCCCCGCCCCGGACACGATTCCCATCCTCGAGAAACTGTTCAGCATGGAGCCGCTGGCCATGCGCGGCCAGCCGCCCATCCTGTGGGACCGCGCCGAGGGCTTTCAGGTGTGGGACACGGCGGGCAACTGCTGGATCGACTGGTCCAGCGGCGTGCTGATCACCAACGCCGGTCACGGACGCCCCGAGATCATAGAGGCAGTGATCAAGCAGGCTTCGCAGAAACTGCTCACCAGTTACTGCTTCCCCACCGAGATCCGCTACCGCCTGGTCGAAAAACTGGCCGGCATCCTGCCGGAGCCGCTAAAGAAGGTCTTCCTGCTCACCACGGGCTCGGAAGCCGTGGAGTGCGCCATCAAGCTGTGCCGCACCCACGGCGCCAAGACCGGCGGGCGCTCGAAGAACGTCATCGTCTCCTACGACAAGGCGTTTCACGGCCGCACTCTCGGCGCGCAGCAGGCCGGCGGCATCCCGGCGCTGAAAGAATGGATCATCAACTTCGACCCCGGCTTCCTGCAGATGCCGTTCCCCGACGGTTTCCGCACCGAGAACATCTCGTTTGAGTACTTCCTGAAGTGCCTCGCCGAGCAGGGCGTGGAGCCGTCCAACGTGGCCGGCGTAATCATGGAGACCTACCAGGGCGGTTCGGCCTCCTTCGCTCCGCCCGCTTACATGAAGGCGCTGCGCGAGTGGTGCTCGGGCCATAAGGCGCTGCTGGTATGCGACGAAGTGCAGGCCGGTTTCGGCCGCACCGGCACGCTGTTCGGCTTCGAGCACTTCGGCATCGTGCCCGACCTGGCGCTGTTTGGCAAGGGCATCTCCAGTTCGCTGCCTCTGTCCGCCGTCGCCGGCCGTCCCGATGTCATGGACCTGCACCCGCCCGGCAGCATGACCTCGACGCACACCGGAAATCCGGTCTGCTGCGCGGCCGCCCTGGCCTCGATCGAGGTCGTTCTCAAGGAGGATCTCGCCGGATGCGCGCGGAGCACGGGCGCGTTGCTGCACAAGCGTCTCAACGAGCTCAAGTCGAAGTTCCCGCAGATCGGCTGCGTCCACGGCAAGGGCCTGGTGGCGGGCGTGATGTGCGTGAAGCCGGGCACGAAGGAGCCGGATGGCGACCTCGCCTGGGACGTGGTCCGGCGGTGCCTGGAGAAGGGAGTTCTCATGTTCAGCCCGGTCGGGCTGGCGGGGAGCACGGTGAAGATCTGCCCGCCGCTGGTGATCACCGAAGAGGCCATTGAAGAGAGCGCGGCCGTGCTGGGCGAGGCCTTCGCCGAGGCAGTGCCGGCATGACTCGCCCGGACGTGGTCCTGGTCGGCGGCGGGATGATCGCTCACGATCAACTCCAGCCCTCGCTATACCAGTTGCAGCGGCGGGGCGAGATCGGCGAAATCGCGGTCTCCGCTCTCAACGTCCGCACGCTCAAGGCGCTGGCCGAATCCGAGACGCTGCTGGACGCCTTCCCCGGCCAGACTTTCCGTCCCTATCCGACGATGGCCGGCGATCTCGACCAGCCCTACCCGGACCTGTACCGGGAAGCCATCGCCTCGCTGCCGCCCCGCAACATCGTCGTCGTGGCTGTGCCCGACCAGATGCATTTCGACGTCATCATGGCCGCCCTGCGCGCGGACCAGCACGTCTGCACGGTCAAGCCCCTGGTGCTGACGTCGCGCGAGGCCGAACAGGTCGAGCAGGAAGCTCTGTCGCGCGGCCTGGTGGTGGGCGTCGAGTATCATAAGCGCTTCGACGACCGCAGCCTGCTGGCCCGCCGCCGCTACCGCGCCGGCCAGTTCGGCGAGTTCCGCCTGGGCACGGCCTGCCTGCTGGAGAAGTGGTACTACCGCCATTCGAACTTCCAGAACTGGTGCACCTGGGAGAACTCCGACGCCTTCACTTACATCGGCTGCCACTACGTCGACCTGGTTCATTTCATTACCGGGTTGCTGCCGGTGGCGGTCAGCGTCTACGGCATCCGCGACAAGTACCCCAACGGCAAGGAAGGCTTCCTTTGGACCGACGCCCGCGTGCTGTGGAACAACGGCGCCTGTCTGAACGTGCAGAATGCTCTCGGTTTTCCGGACGACGCCCCCGGCACCAACACCCAGGGCATGACGCTGTACTGCTCCGGCGAGGGCTGCGGCGCCTGGCTTTGCCACTCGGATCAGTACCGCGGCATCAAGTATTGCTACACAGCGCGGCCGGCCGGGGCGGGCAACACCGTCTACGCGGAGCCTTCCACCGACTACTTCCAGTATCTTGATCTCGGCGGGAAAGGTCTAACCCCGGTGGGGTACGGCTACCGTTCGGTGGAGCACATCCTGCGGGCCGCCATCCGGGTCGAGACGGAAACGGCGGGTCTGGCCCCGGAGGCCGCGCTCGTTGAGCGGCGCCGGATCCTGCGCGAAATCGATGCCGAGGGCATCATGGCAACCCCGGCCAACAGCCGCTTCAACGAGTTGGTCATCGAGGCGGGCAGGCTATCCATCCTCAACGGCGGACGCCAGGCGGCGATCTGCTACGACCCGCCGTCGGTGAAGCTAACGGGGGACAGACGAGACGTTTCGCTGTAGGAAACGTCCCGTCTGTCCCCGGTTTTGCCCACGGGTTCTTTTTTTGGGGTGGAGAGGAACATTTGGCGGAATCCGGGCGTCATTGCTAAGTTGACTGTCCCGCGGGTTGATGTATATCTTCGAAGTGCCGGGTGTGCGAGGGTCCGCCCGGCCGGCGAGGCGCGCTTCGCCTGGCGCGGTTCCCTTCCATCTCAGTGGAGTCGAACTTTTGTCAGCACTCAAAGTTAAGTTTCAGGAGGACAATCCTTGCGTCTGAAACCTGTAGTCGCGCTTGCCCTGGCGGGCATGCTCGTGCTGCCGGCGCCGATTCTGGCGCAGGCCGCCGGCGCCGCGGCCCAGCAGTTGGCCGCGCAGCCAGGGAGTCTGAAGATTGTAGTGCTCGAAGGTGAGGGCGCCAAGAACAGCGTCCGCGCCAAGAGCGCCACCGCGCCGGTGGTCGAGGTGCGGGACGAAGCGGATAAACCCGTGACCGGCGCCGAGGTGGTGTTCCAGTTGCCGGCGACCGGGCCGGGCGGAGTGTTCCACGGCTGGATGCGCACCCAGACGGTGCGGACCGATGCGCAAGGGAAGGCGGCCTGCTCCGGCTACAGTCCCAACGACGAAGAAGGCCGATTCAATATTAAGGTTACGGCAACCGCGGGTGCCAAGACCGGCAGCGTGGTCGTTGCCCAGAGCAACGTCCGCGGCACGGCGGCGGCGGGCGCGGGCAGCCGCTCCTGGTGGAAGCCGGTGGCGGCGGTTGCCGCGGTGGCGGTGGTGATCGCCGTGGTGGCTGCGACTCGCGGTGACGATTCCTCCACGGCGGCGTCCTCCACGGCGGTAACCATCACTCCCGGAGCGATCACGGTGTCCGGCCCGCGCTAGGGTTCCCCAGCGACGAACCGGAAAAGGTTGAGACTATGCGGATTGAGAAACGATTGATCTTGCTGCTGTGCCTGGGAGCGCTGACACTGGCCGCCCAGGAGAC
>CAYOTD010000029.1:0-2487 GCA_964406685.1 uncultured Solibacteraceae bacterium
GCACGGCAGCAGTCCCACCAGGAGGAAGCGAGAAGCGAGTTTCATACTCCCTATGACGCGGGAACTAGCGGAAATTCAGGGTGGAAATGTGCCTTGTGATCTTCGCACGCGCCTCGGCGGCTTCCCGCAGCAGGTCTTCCGCGCTCAGGTTCAGAGGTTCGTGGACCTGCTCGCGGACAAACAGCCGCTGGAACGCTCTTTGCAGCCGCCGCGGCTCTTCGCCCCAAGCGGATGTCTCTCCGGCAGCGGGTTCGACCGCAGGCTCCACCGTCACCCCGCGCAGGCTCAACATCGCGTCAAGGACTGGAGAAACGGCGTTCAGGTAAGCTTCGCCCTGATCGCGCACCCGCCCGCGCTGCCGCGCCTGCATGGCGTCCACTTTCGCGCGCAGCGCCGCCGGCAGCCGCGCCATCCGCTCGGGCGTATAGCGCGCTTCCAGGCGCTCCAGCGCGGCGATCTCCGTTACCAGCCGCAGGTACTCGTCGCGGACTTCGTCCAGGTAGCGGTTTGACGCGTCCAGTCCTCCCAGGCGGCGCACCAGGGCCTTGGCCAAAGGGGGCGCGGTGAAGTGCTCGGCCCCGCTTCCCGCCATCGCCGCGGGCGCCTCCGGAGCCGGCGGGAGGCCGCACTCCACAACGCGCGGAATGGCCGCGATTCCCCGCAGGACCGCGCTCCGGCGCTCCTCGTTATCCGTCCACAGGAAGAAGCAGACCTCTTCCCCGCGGCGCCAGATGTGGGTGACGTCCAGGGTATCCACCCGCAGGGTCTCCAGCGACTCGCGCAGCCGCACTTCCGCCTCTTCCACTTCGCTTTCAGCCGGGGACGCCGCGGGCGCTTGGGCGGGAGGTATCCGCACCGGTTGCGGCCGCGCCGGCAGGGGCGCTTTCGTCAGCAGAGACAGTTCCCGCTCCTCCCAGGCAAGCTCGGTGACCTCGAGGGCCGGCTGGTTCCGGAACTCGACCCGGCGGGCGACCGGACGCCAACCCGCGCGGTTCACGGTCAGCGAGGCGGCGCGCACCGGCGTGCTGGCCACGGTGGTGCGCACCGTGACCTGTCCCGCCTCGGCGATCACCTCGTCGCGGCTGTCGCGCTGTTCCTGGCGCCACTGGACGAAGTGGTCCGGGTTCAGCGGGTCCTGCCAGGCGACGCGGGCCACCTCCAGCGCCTGTCGCGTTTCCGCGTCGGGGGGAGGGGCCAGCGGGTTCTGCACCGGCCGCCCCAGGAGAAGCGTCTGCTGCATGACGAAGGTCCCGCGCCGGATCTGCACCTTGCGCGAGATGATCCGGCCCGGGCGGGCCCTGATCTGGGTCGAGCGCCGGGCGTTGTCCAATATCTCGCCGGCGCGCAGGGCGGGCTGGCTGGTCACCAGGAACAGCTGCACGCCGATCGCAGCCGCCAGCGCAATCCCCGCCGCCCAGGCCAGTCGCGGCAGGCGGCTTCGTCCCTCGGGCTCTTCGCGCAACCGCGCCCGCAGGCGGCCGGGGCCGGCCGGCACCGGCAGGGCCGGCAGCAGGACCTCCCGCCGGTACTCCATGAAGTTGCGGATGCCCCGCTCGAGCACGCCCACCCTGGCGCGGCATTCCCAGCACTCCCGCAGATGACGCGCGACCGCCTCGGCGTCGCGCGGCTCCAGCGCGCCGTCCAGGTGCAGCAGCAGCGTGTCTTCCGCCGGGTGCCCGTCGTTGTCGAGCCAGCGCCGGTCAGTCACGGGTCAACTCCCCCAGGCGTTTCATCGCCCGCGCGCAGGTTTCCGCCACCGATTGCAGGGCCACGCCCTGGATCTCGGCGATCTCGCGCAACGTGAGCCCCTCGGCGCGCAGCAGCAGGTAGCGAAGCTGGCGCTCGGTCAGGCTCCCCATGGCCCGCCGCAGGGCTTCGTTGCGTTCGCGCTCCAGCGCCGCCGTCTCTGGGTCTGCCTCCGCGCTCACACCCACGTCGCCTTCCGGAAGTTCGGTGTAGCCGGCATCGCGGCGGGCCTGGTCGGCGCGCAGGTTGTGGAGCACGCGGAACAGCCAGGGCTTGGGCCGCTCCACCCGCCGGCCCGAGCGCAGGTACCGGAACAGCCGCAGGAAGGCCTCCTGGAGCAGTTCGTCGGCGTCGGCGGCCTGGCATCCGGTGAGGAGGAGATAGCGGTGGAGCCCGCTGGAATGCAGATCGTACAACTCTTCGATCAGCCGCTGCGCGCCCGCGCGCGAGGCGCCAGCGCACTCGGCCCCCAGTACCAGGTTGGCGGAAGCGCCTCCGTCGCTCAGTTCCAGATCCATCCCTATCGTAATGAGACGCACACGGCCGGAGTTTTTCAGGGGTGAGTCCGCAAATCCGTCCTAGTGTTCCGCCAGCTCCGACACCGCGCCGTCGACCTCCACCACGCGGACGCGCAGGTTTTTACGCGCCGCCAGCGCGCTCTCGGGCAGCTCGAACCGCGCCACCACCATGCGGTCCATCGCCTGCTTGGCCTGAATCTTGTCGCGCAGCTTGAGGCAGTCG
>CAYOTD010000029.1:2497-13005 GCA_964406685.1 uncultured Solibacteraceae bacterium
CTGCCCCAGCATGGGGTAGAACTGGAACAACCGTTCCGCGTCCACCGACGAGGAGACCCGGCCTTCGATCAGCTTCCCCGAAGCGTCTTCCATCGTCACCTCCACCATGCGAACCACGAAGAGATAGTTGGAGGGGTTCACAAAGCGGAAGTCGATCACCACCACCGAGCTCTTCTCGTCCATCTCCTGGACGCGGACCTTCTGGATCGCGCCCTTCAACTCCAGCCGCTCCCCCCTCGTCATATGGAGGATGCCGGCCACCACCGCGGCCATCACCGCCAGTCCCACCACCAGGAACGACCAGAACGTTCTGCTCACTTGGCGTCTACGCTTTCCCGACGAGGCGCAGGATCTCGGCCATGCACTCGTGGGAGTGCTCGATCAGCTTGTCGTCGAAGATATGGGTTTCCAGGCCGAACTGCCCCTTGTAGCCGTCCTTCACCATCGTCCGGAAGATGGCCGCCCAATCCAGCCACTGCGGGCCCTGGATGAGGCTCCGGCCCTTGATCTGCACGTTGTGGATGCGCTTCTTCGGCAGCAGGTTGTACCCGTCCGGGAAGGGGACTTCCTTGAACGCGGTGCCGTTCATGACGTCCCAGTTGACGCCCAGCGCCTTGGAGGGCAGCAGCCTGGCCAACGCCGCCAGCTCCGCGCAGGTCCCGACGTTACAGGAAGTTTCATTCTCCACCAGGAGCTTGACCTTCTCCCGCTCGGCTACCCGGACCATTGGCCCGATGATCCCGGCCAGCCGCGGGAACAGTTTCTCCGGCTCGGCCACGCGCGTGAAGGTAAAGATGCGAATCTTGTCCGTGCCCAGGATGTGGGACGCGCGGATCGCCTTGTCCAGACTCTCCATGCGCGCGTCGAACCGCTTCTGCTGCGACGCTTCGCGCTCGGCGCGCTGCGCCGCGGTCTCCTGCCGGCGGCGCGCGGGCTCGGTTCCCGGCAGGCCGAACTTCAACATGCCGGTGTTCAGGAACGAAATCCGGATTCCGTTCTCGGAGAACTCCTTTGCCGCGGCGCGAAGCTCCGCTTCGGGAAGCGTGTAGTACTCCCCCCGTCCACCCGGCACCGACCGCAACTCCAGCCACTTCAGGCCGAACTTGCGGGCGAAGGCGACGGCTTCCCCCGGCGTCCTGGCACACTCATCCGTGATGATGCTGATGCGCCCGCTGTCCAGGCGGCTCTTGGCCGCCAGCCCAGCGGCAGTCAGCGGTATAGAAAGGAAGGTTCGGCGTTCCATCCGAGAAGACCCCAACCGTGCATTGTACCGCCACTCTTCGGCTGTGCTACGGCTAATGTCGGTGGGAGGTCCGCCGCGATGGCAGGAGAGGCGCTCCAGGCTTGGTTGATTGGTTTGATCGTGGCGGCGATCTCCTCGGCCGGTGTGACCGAAGCTGAGATCCGGGAAGCGTTCAGTGTCAAAGTGGGGGATTCAATTGCGGAAGTCACGCGCGTTGCCGTTTGCGGCTCGGGCGTGGCGGCTGCCGGTCATCGATCGCCGCTAAGCCTCACGCGTGGGCGTCAGTACACGAATCCCACCTCCGACATCTTCGTGGCGCGACTGGACGAACTGGGCCACGTGTTGTGGACTGCGACCCTGTCGGGATCGGCGAGTGAGGCTCTCGGCGGCCTGGTCTGCGACGCGGAAGGCGCCGCTTGGGTGGGCGGCTACACCCATCATCCGGATTTCCCCGTCACAGAAGGCGCGCTTCAATCCAGCTACTACGAGGCGCGCGACAAGTCCGGACAATTGATCAGCTCGGGTTTCCTGGCGGCGTTCCGGCCGGACGGGCGCGCGCTCAAGTTCTCAACGTACCTGGGAGGCGAGGGCGGCGAAGTGACCTCGCTGGCGCCCGGCGCCGGTCAGGCCATGTGGGTAACCGGCCTGTGGGAAGGGAAAGGCTTCCTCCTGCGTTTCCCCGACCTGATGTTTCTGCATCTGCCGGGAGGAGTGGTCGGGGAATCCGTCGCCCACGCCGGCGACGAAGTGTATGTCGGCGGCGGCGCCAGCGCGCGGGTTTTTCGCCTTGGCGCGGCCGGCCAGACCACGCCCGAATTGCTATCCATCGGGAACGCGGCCGCCGCCGCCCCCAGCGGCCGTGTCGCCGTGAATGAAGTCATCAGCCTCTACGGTCTGGGCCTCGGACCGGATACGCCCGCCGTTGCTTCCCTGGCGGCGGATGGTACTCTGCCAACGAATCTCGGTGGATTCCGACTGTTCTTCGACGGGGTCGCCGCGGGACTGCTGTACGCGGACCGGCGCCAGGTGAACGCCATCTCTCCGCCGGCGTTCTTCACGAACTCGGAGACCGTTCTGGACCTGGTCCGGGACGACGGCATCATCTTCACCCGGAAGCTGGCTGTCGTCCCGGCGGAGGTTGAAATCTTCTCCGGTTCGGTTACCAACGAAGATGGCACACGCAATTCCAAGCTCAATCCAGCCAAGCCCGGTTCGACCGTTATCGTCTTGACCACCGGGAACGGAGACCTGCCCCTCCAGGTCACGCTGGCTGAACGTGTGATTGAAGTGGAGGCCACGCCTGTCTTGGGGCTGGTCCGGGCGCTGCTCCGTCTGTCGGTCAGACTCCCGCAGGGCGCGGTCGACAGCCTGCCGCTTCAGGTGACCAGCGGCGGCAGCACGAGCGCCGCCGTCTCCATCTTCGTCCAGTAACGGCCCCCGTCAATCGCCCAGCAACTGCCCGTAGGGCTCCAGACCGCTGACGTTGTCGCAGGCCGCCTTCAGCCCTGCCGTCAGCGGAATGGCCAGCACCAGCCCGATGCCGCCCCACAGCAGGCCCCAGAACATCAGCGCCACCGTCACCGCCAGCGGGTTCAGGTGTACCCGCGAACCCACCAGCTTGGGATACAGCAGGTTCAGTGCCAGCATGTGGAGGAACGCCACCACCGTGCCGACGATCAGATACCCCGTCAGGCCCTTGAACACCGGCAGCGCCGCCACCAACGGCGGCAATACCGCCAGCGGCAGTCCGATGTAGGGCACCAAGCTCAGAAAGCCGCTCACCGGGCCGATCAGCAGCGGGTAAGGCAGCCGGAAAAGCCAGAACAGCAGGGAACTGATCCCTGCCAGGAACAGGCCCAGCATGAAGTTGCCGACCACGTAGGCCCGCGCCATCGAGGCGATGCCCTCCCACGCCTTGGCCGCCATCGTCCGCCTTTCGCCTTCAAACAGGTGCAGGTAGGCCCGTCGCAGGTGGTCGCGCCAGCTCAGCATGAAATACACCAGGAAGGGAACGAAAGAGGCCATCAGCAAGGCACTGTAGACCTGGCTTAGGTAGTTATAGATGTAGTCGATCAGCGCCGGTTCTTCGGAGCGGATGCGTACTTCCTGCACCGGGGGCGGCCCTTGCGGCTGCGGAGGCGTAGCCGAACGCTTGCGGCGCGTGGTCTCCGGTGGAGGTTGCGGCGCCGGCGCCTCCTTAGCCTGGAGACGTCGGGGCACCATCACCCGGTAGATGGCCTTCTCCGTCGCTTCCACCTGGAGCGAAACCTGGTCGATCAGCTCGTTGATGCGCTCGCTGTAGCGCGGCAGTTGCTTCATCAGATCGGACGCCTGGATGTAGGCCCCCAAACCGGCCAGGTACAGGACCAGCAGGGCGAAACTGCACACCACGAAACTGGCCAGCCCGCGCGGCGCCCGCAGGCGCATGACCAGGCAGACCAGCGGATCGAGCATGAAGCTCACAACGACGGCGATCACCAGCGTGATGAAGAAGACGCGGCCCACATAGAGCAACGCGATCAACGCCGCCAGCGTCACCAGCGACGGCGCACCGCTTCGCAGTTTTTCCCGGATCTCGGACCCCGCGGCTACCGGCAATCAACGCTCCCAAGGCGATCCTCCACTCCCGGCTGGCTTGGATCACCCCACTTTTATCATAATGGCTCTTAGGCTCAGGCCGTCGGCAATCATCATGGAAAATAGCAGCCCGCCTCCCGGCGGCCGGATTCTGGCTCTCGATCTCGGCAAGCGCCGCATCGGGCTCGCTCTCAGCGACGAACTCGGCGTCACCGCTCAGGGCCTGGAGACGCTCGAACGAACCCGCCTCCGCGAGGACCTCGACCGGCTGGCCGAGCTGGCGGCCGAGCGCGGCGTGGAACTCTTCCTGCTTGGCAACCCCCTGCACATGAGCGGGCGCGACAGCCGCCAGGGCGAGATGGTGCGGGACTTCGGCGACCGCCTGAACCGCCGCACCGGCCTGCCCGTCTTGTATTGGGATGAGCGTCTCACCACGGTCGAGGCCGGCCGCGTCCTGCGCGAGTCCGGCATCAGCTCGCGCAAGCGCGCCCGCGCCATCGACCGGCTCTCCGCCGTGCTGATTCTGGAAAGCTACCTGGATTCCCTCGTTCCATGAAGAGAACCCTCGCTCGCCTGGCTCTGCTGTCGGTGGCCGCGGCCGCCGCCCTTTCCGCCGTCCTGTTTCTGGTGTCCCTGTGGGTGCCCTACGCCGGCTTCCGCGGCGAGACCTTCGTCGACATACCCAAAGGCGCCGGGATTCGCGTCATCGCCCGCCTCCTGAAACGGTCCGGCGCCGTCCGTTTCGAATCGCAGTTCCTGCTGGCGCGCGCGCTGAAACCTCGCCCCCGGCTGCAAGCCGGCGAGTACCGCTTCACGCGGGCGGCCTCGACGTGGGAGGTCCTGGGCCGCGTGGCCCGGGGCGATGTCTTCTACTACGAACTCGTCGTGCCCGAGGGGCGCAACATCTTCGAGATCGCCCAGTCCGTCGAGGATCTCGGCCTGATGAGCGCCTCCACCTGGCTGCGCGCGGCGCGCAACCCGGCCTCCATCCGCGACCTGGCTCCGGAAGCGCCTACCCTGGAAGGCTATCTGTTTCCTTCCACCTACCGCGTCAACCGGCAGATGTCCGCCGAGCAGATCTGCCGCCAGATGACCGACCAGTTCCGCCACGTTTGGAAAGAACTCGGGTCGCCCGGCAATGCGCACCGCGCGGTGACTCTCGCCTCGCTGGTGGAAAAGGAAACCGCCGTCCCCGATGAGCGCCGCCTGGTGGCTTCGGTCTTCGTCAACCGGCTGGCTCTGGGCATGAAACTCGATTGCGACCCGACGACGATCTACGCCGCGCTTCTGGAGAAGCGCTATCGCGGCACGATCTTCCAGTCCGACCTGGCCAGCACAAACGCCTACAATACCTACCAGGCCGCCGGACTCCCGCCCGGGCCTATCGCCAACCCCGGGCTGGCCGCCATCAAGGCCGCCCTCGACCCGGCCGAAACCAGGTATCTCTATTTTGTTGCGCGCCCCAACGGGAGCGGATCGCACGAGTTCTCCAACGACGTGGAGGCTCACCAGAGGGCCGTCGCCCGGTATCGCCGTGGGAACCACAAGAAAGCAGAGCCTGCGCGAGCGGCTAAGAGAGCACGTTGACCAGCGCCCGCCGGTGGCGATGGACGCCATCGAGTGGGAGTTGTTGCGCGACAAGCTCGGTCCCGTCTCCGAGCGCAGTCTCCTCGCGGCGTTGCGCGAGATGGGCGTGCCCATGGAGCCGCTGGTGGCGGGCGTCGACCAGTCGTCGTTGGAGACGCTGGAGGATTCGCTCCTGGCCCTGCTACACGCCTATGAACAGAAGGATCGCGCCGCTTCCCGCCGCCTTGTGCTCCGAGCCAGACAGCACGCCCTCTGGGCTTCCACACGCGCCAAGGACGAAACCCTGCGGGCCGCGAAACGCGAGATGATCGAGTGGATGCGCGTCTGGCTGGAGAACCCCGCGGTCTTCCCCGCCTGGGTCGCCATCCGGAAGCGGATCACTGCACGACGATCGAGTTCACCGTGAGGGTTTCGCCTTCCAGCGTGCCGTCAACCTTCACTTTCAGGTCGTTCAGCTTCTTGGTAGCCTTTAGCGCCGCCAGCGCCTTCTCCGATCCCGCCGGATCGAACTTCAGATACTTGCCGTCGGCCGTGAGCAGTCCCAGTCCGCCCTTGGCGCAGCCCAGCACGCACTGGCGGGTGTGCGAGGCCGGGTCTTTCTCCTTGCTGCACATCGCATCCATCAGATAGCCGTTCCACGTCGCCGCCGTGGCGAGAGCGGAGAACAGGCCGAAAGCCAACCCTGAGCGTAACAGTTTTTTCATCGAGAAGACTCCTCCCTCTTCTATCCCTGACTTGGATGCGGCAGGTACCGGGTTGGAGGCATCAATTTGCCGCCGACCATCCGATGTCGCCGCGTCGGCCCCTACTCCCTTGATAACCAGGAACTACGCTTTGGCACGAGGCTTGCTTTTCCCAACGCGCATGTCTGGTCACCCAGTCTTCATCGTGCTGCTACCCCTCTTGTTCGGGCTCACCTGTGGCATAGTCCTGGCCGATCTTCGGGCCTATGTTCGGGATCGCCGGATCTGCCGCATCACCTCGCGGCTGACCGGGTGGTGACATTCGCCGCCGCGAAAACGCGGGTTGCCGATTTGCTATTGCCGACTCCGCCGGTGGTGTTTATACTGGCTTTTTTAAGCCGTGTCCGCACTCGACCAGCAGTGGCCCATCCAAGGCCGGGACGACTTCGATCCCGCCGCTCCCCACAAGGAAGCGGCGCTGTTCTATGGGTTATTCCTGCGCGGCCACTCGGCCGACGCCCTGCGCCGTGACATCGACGTTCCCAAAGAGGTCGTCGAGAAATGGCTCAAGCGGGAGCGGCAGCAGCCCCAGTTCCGCGAGACCCTCGTGCGCCTGTACCAATACCGCAAGCAGGTCCTCGCGATCTTCGATGAGCTGGTTCACAGCGAGCGTGTCCGTCCGCCGGTTCAATAGGGCCTCACCCAGATCTTCGCCGCCGCGCCACATCCCAGTTGTTGGACGCGGTCTCCCGTTTGTATCGACACTGTCCCGTCGCAGTTGCGCGATACCAGCCGGAGCCGGCATCCCGGCCGCAGACCGAGATCATTGAAGTACGCCAGCAGTTCGCGATCCCGCTCAAATACGCTGGTCACAGCGGAATCGCCGCCCGGCTCCAACTCGTCCAACGGGATCCAACCCAGCTTTCGGCGCTCCGCGCCGCTCTCCTGGCCCGAAAGGTGGCCGTGAGGGCAGGGCTTGTCGTCTCCCAGCACGGCGATCAACCGGCGCTCGAACTCCTCCGACACCGCGTGCTCGAGCCGCTCGGCTTCTTCGTGTACCCGGTGCCACTCCATGCCGAAGATCTCAGTCAGCATCCGCTCGATCAGACGATGGCGGTGGCGCACCCGGGCCGCGATCTCCTCGCCCGAGGGCGACAGGCTGAGGTGCCCTTTGCGGTCCACGCGCACCAACCGGTCTCGTTTCAACCGGCGCACGGCCATCATCACCGCCGGAGGGGACACACCCATCCACCGGGCGAGGGAGGCCGCAATCACCGGCTCCTCTTGGGCCCGCGCTTCGGCGATGGCCTTCAGGTAGTCTTCCTTGGAAACCGTGATCCGCATCGGCGCTACTTCGCCTGGAGGGATTCCAGAAAGCGGGTCAGGTTGCGCACGCGCAGCTTCACCGTGGCCTCGTCGCTGCCGCCCAGCCGCCGGAACGCCGAGCCCCACACGGGCATCACTCGCGACCCGTGCGCAACCACCCCGTCGTTGCCCTCCACCGTCTGGTAGACGCGCACCTCCGGGAAGCGGCCTGAGTTGCGCCGTGCCAGCGTGGTCAGATCCGTCGGCGGCATCTTTAACGCCCGCGCCACCGGCCCGCCTCCTTTCCCATCCGCGCCGTGACAGGACGCGCAGTAGGAGCGGTACATCTCCGCGCCCGAACTCGCCGGGGGCTTTTCCGGTAGCGTCTTGGTCTCGGCTCCGAACATCAGGACGGCCACCGCTCCGGCCGCCGCCGCAATCGCGCGTTTCATCTCCCCTCCTACCAGTACCACCTCAACCGGATACCGAGGGTCCGGGGCTGCACCAGCCGCGTTCCCACGAAAATCGACTGGAAGTTGTAGAGCGCCGTGCGGTTGGTGAGGTTCGTCACCTGAAACACCGCTTCCCACTGGCGCCGGTCGTTCTTCTTCCGCTCGTAACCTACCGCCAGGTCGGCCAGCGTACGCGCGCGTACGCGCGGCGGGTCCGACAGGAGATTCACGTAGGGCAGCAGGTCCGCGTAGTCCGGGTCCCGGGCCACCTCCGCGGGGTCCGATGGATTCGAGACCAACCCGCTGTCGTGGCGCAGCGAAAGGCTTGTCCAGACGCCGTCGCGCGGGCGGTACATCACCAGTCCCTGCATGCCCAGTTTCTGGTCGTGGTCGATCACAAAGGGCCCGGCGGTAAGCAGGTTCAACGCCGTGCTGCCCAGAAACAGGCCGCCGGTGAAGGGAGGCGTCACCAGCACGCTGTAATGCGTGAGACTCAGCGAGCCGGAGACGCCCTTGTACTCCGGCACCGTCATGCGGCCCTCGGCCCCCCGCACGCGCGCCTTGGCGAGCGCGGTGGGGAAGATGATCCCCGTGTTGAAGAAGTTGTCGTTGTCGTGCAGGTTCGTAATGTCCTTGCGGTAATACATCCCGTTCAGGCTCAGCTTGCCCCCTACGGATTGCTGTGCGCCGAACTCATATACGTTCTGGCGTTCCGGCGGAATGCGGATCAGCGCGCCACCGAGCGTCGCCCGTACCTCCGGCGGCACCAGCACGCTGGAGGCGGGCGAGTTCGACAGCAGCAGGTTCTCGTTCACCGGCGTCTGGTAGTTGCGGTTATAGGAGACGCGCAGCACCGAGCCCGTGCGTTTGATATTGTAGGCCGCTCCGAGCCGCGGCTGGAACTGGCTGCCCTCGACCAGGAACGAGTAGTGGTCGAAGCGCGCGCCCAGACTCAGCAGGAACGCGCCAGCCCGGATCTTGTCCTGGAAAAAGGCGGAGTACTGGTTCCCCGATTCCCGCCCTGTGAAGTGAAACAACCCGCAGCCCCGGCTCAAGTCATAGGGCCGCAGCGAGGCGATGTAGTTCTCCGTGCCGGGCTCGTTGAACGACGGGTCGGTGACGCCGAAGCTGAAGTTCTCGCTCACCGGGAAGTGCTGGTAATCGGCCCCGAAGCGAATCTCGTGACGGCCCCGGATGACGTTCATGCGGTTGGCCGTTGTGAAATTCGACAGGTGCCGCGCCTGCGCCGCCGTCACCGGCGTGTCGCCCGGACTGGCATACAGTTGGGCGGCCGAAGTGCGATAGGAGTTGGTCGTGTCGAACGTGGCGGCCGCGCCGATCACGTGGATGTAGCCCACCGACACGGAGGCGTCGCGCAACTGCTGCCGCTGATCCTGCCTGTTGGCGTGCTGCGAGCGCAGGTTGGCGAGCTGGAACGAGGAGCGGCCGGCCATCAGGTTCACGCGCAGGAAGTCCGCCGTTCCGAACTCGTAGTCCAGCCGGGCGAAACCCCGCTCCGCGTTGCCGCCGTTGTGCAGGTTGTCGAGCGAAACCTGGTCCAGGAAGCGGTTGCTCTTCTGCGCGGCCAGCGAGGCGAAGTAACCGAACCGGCCGGCCTGTCCCCCGAACTGCGTCACGTTGGCCAACTGGTCGAACCGCGCGGCGGTCCATTCCGTGCTTCCGAAGAAGCGCCGGCCGGAGTTCAGTCCCGACCGCGTGGTGATGTTGGCGACCCCCGAGATCTTCGAGCCGTACTCCGCCGGAATGTCGCCGGTGAACAGCTCGATCGATTGCACAATGCTGCTGTCCACCCCGTTGCCGAACGCGCCCGTCAACTGGTCGCTGATGGGTATCCCGTCGATGACGTAGGTCATCTGGTTGTGCGCGCCCCGCGGATGGATGGCGCCGTTGGCGTCGGCGGCGAACCCTGGGAAGCTCAACAGAACCGATTCCAGCCCGCGCGATCCCATCGGCACCGGCATCTTCTCCACCTGCGCCAGGCTGAGTTGCGTGCGCGTGCCCGTGGCCTCCACGTCCACAAGTTGCGCTTTGTCGAACGCGGTCACCGAGACCTGTTCGCTCACCTCTTCCAGGGCCAGCGTGATGGCGGCCTCCACCGGAACGTTGGTGCGCAGCACGACGTTCCGCGTCTGCTCCGCGAAGCCCGGTTTGGCGACCGTGAGCACGTAGTCCTGAAAAGGGACGTTGCGGAACGAGAAGGCTCCCCCGGCGTCGGTTCCGGTCTGTTCCGCGTATCCCGTCAGGGCGTTGCGGAGAGACACCGAAGCTTGGCCGACATCGGCCCCGCTGGGGTCGCGCACCCGGCCGTTGAGGGTCGCGGTGGCCTGGCCCCAGAGCAGGCCGCCTCCCAGAAAGAACGCCAGCATCCCGTGGCATTGCAGCATGGTTCAAATATATAAAGTTTATGCTGCGATATAAACTATAGTTTCCAGAGCTTGCTTACGGCTTCGCCGGTCCGCTCAGCCGTAGAAACGCCGCCGCCGCCCGGTAGCGCACGCGCCGGTTCGAGTCCTCGAACAGCGGAGCCAGCCGGAACCGCCACGCCCGCTGGTTGCGCGACGCCGCGATCTGGACCGCCGCCGCGCGCATCGACCAGTCGGTGTCGTTAAACGCCTGCTCGATCTCGCCGCGAACCTCGGG
>CAYOTD010000029.1:13015-15505 GCA_964406685.1 uncultured Solibacteraceae bacterium
GGTATCCGCCGCCAGCATCAGCAGCGCCGTCGCTCGCGCGGAGAAGTCCGGGTCGCCCACCAGCGCGCTCATCGCCGAGAACCCCTCTCCCAGCCCCGGAACCGGAATGAATCCCACTCCCTGCTGGGCCACGAACAGCATCGCCGATTTGGGCCGCTTCATGCGCCGGGCCACGTCGCGCAACTTGGCGCGTACGAATCCCGTCTCGGCCCGCGCCTCCTTCTGGACGATGTCGAGAAGCAATTGCCGGCCTCCCGGCTGGTTCAGCTTGAACAGGGTGCGCGCGGCGGCGAAGGCCACTTCCGGCACCTCATCGTCCAGCGCCTTGAGCGCCGCCTCCGCCATCGGCGGATCGCGCAACTCGCCCATGCTGAGCAGCGCCGCTTCCCGCACCAGGTGATCCTTGTCCGCCGCCAGCTTCACCAGCAGATCGACGGAAGGATCGCGCCGGGCCGGCAGCGACAGCGCCACCGCCACCTCCCGGCGCACGTCGGGGTCGGCGGCCTCCGCCCCCTGCTTCAGCACGGCGCGGGCGTGCTGCACCGGCGTGGATTCCTTGGCCGGCGGCGCCCCCCAAAGCGCCAGCGGCCCGAGAAGGAGCGCAAGACTCACGCGGGTATGCTTCATGCATCACATACTACACATCCCCGCGCCTGCGCAGGCCCGCGCCGCCGGGTCGCCCGGAATGGCTTTCAGGCTCCGGTGGTATTATGAGCAGGCCGCGCTGTGGTGGCGGCTTCCCATTGTTCAAGGAGGAGCGGAATGCTGAAAGAGTTCAAGGAATTTGCCATGCGGGGCAACGTGCTCGACATGGCCATTGGCATTATCATCGGGGCTGCCTTCGGCAAGATCGTGACCTCGTTCGTCAATGATGTCTTGATGCCTCCCATCGGGCTGGTGCTCGGCAAGGTGGATTTCTCCAACCTGTTCCTGAGCCTGTCCGGCAAGACGTTCGCCAGCCTTGCCGAGGCCAAGGCGGCTGGGGCGCCGACACTGAACTACGGGCTGTTCCTCAACACGGTCCTGGACTTCATCATCGTGGCCTTCGCCATCTTCCTGCTGGTGCGGCAGGTCAACAAACTGCAACGCCAGCCGGCAGAGGCGCCCGCGCCGCCCTCGACCAAGGACTGCCCGTTCTGCGCGTCGGCGATTCCCCTCAAGGCGACCCGCTGCCCGCAGTGCACCTCGCAGTTGGCGTAGCAACCGGCCGCGGGAGCTGGCCGGGTTAGAATTGGATCTGGGAGGTAACGTGCGAACGTTTGAAGTCTGTCTTGCCGCGGCCCTGCTCGGCTGCGGTGCGGGGCC
This sequence comes from uncultured Solibacteraceae bacterium, assembly GCA_964406685.1. Lineage (GTDB taxonomy): Bacteria > Acidobacteriota > Terriglobia > Bryobacterales > Bryobacteraceae > JACQZT01. The sequence goes on from CAYOTD010000029.1 coordinate 14,321, forward strand.
GCTGGCCGCTCAACTCACCGACTGCGGGAAGTGCAAGGACCCGGCCCTGTTTACCCGCCTGCCGGGCTACGCCCTGCCCGAGGAGACCTCGGTTGAGGAGAAGCAGTTCGACGGGGAGGAGTTCGACGTCGGCAAGCCGGATCCGGTTCGGATCGAAGGCCACGTGATGAAGTACCATTACACGTTCGACGAGACCAAGGGAACCCCGCCGGGCTTCCTGCGCGTGATGCGCAACTACCAGAACGCTGCCATGCGCATCGGCGGCAAGATCGTCGTCTCAGCCGACTACCACACCACCATTCGACTCGTGAAAGATGGCCGCGAGACGTGGGTGAAGCTGTCGGGGGCGTCGAACCACTCGAACTTCGATCTGGTCATCGTCGAGAAGGAAGCGATGAAGCAGGACGTTGTGGCCGACGCGGCGGCGCTCAAGAGGGGGCTGGCGGAGGCGGGCCACGTCGAAGTCCCGGGGATCTTCTTCGACACCGGCAAGGCGGACTTGAAACCGGAATCGCAGGCGGCGGTGCAGCAGGTTGCCCAACTCTTGCAGCAGAACCCGGCCGTCAAGGTGTGGGTGGTGGGACACACCGACAACGTGGGCTCGGCCGAGGCCAACGTGACCCTGTCCAACGCGCGCGCCGCGGCGGTCGTCCAGGCGCTACAGAAACTGGGCATTGCGGCGGCGCGGCTTTCCCCGCGCGGCGCCGGCCCCTTCATGCCCGTGGCCTCCAACCGGTCCGAACAGGGTCGCGCCCGGAACCGCCGCGTCGAGCTGGTCGAGCAGTAGAACGCATCTCATTGGCCATCGGTGCTGAGGCGTGCCTGCCCGTGCGCGCCAGTCACTGAAACCGGAAATCGTCACTAGCCCTCGCCTCAGCGATAACGCTGTCCCATTTCTTCTTCATGGCTTCCAGTTCGTTTGGGTCGATCGGCTCCGGAATTACAAGCCGCCAAACGATGCCATGTTAAAGCGCCGGCGAAGACAAGGGCGCAGAGAACGGTGGCGGCAGAAGACAGACGGGGGGGGCAGCCTTTTGAGTTGCACCGGAACTCATGCATGTGCCTCGCCTTTCTGAGGGGGGTGTAGCACCGCAGTTAGGCGAAGTCAAGAGACATTATGCAAGGAAATGCACTCTTGTCCAAGACAAGTCCGGCGCTGAGATAGCCAAGAGAAAAGCCCTCCTA
>CAYOTD010000030.1:0-15087 GCA_964406685.1 uncultured Solibacteraceae bacterium
ACCGGCGGGAGCGGCGTCAAGTCCTCCGCCTATGGCTCGGCCTACTTCGGCCCGGCCGAGGACCCGACCTATAAGGACCCTTACTCCTACCAGTGGAACCTGAGCGTGGAGCGCGATCTAGGCTGGGACACGGGGCTGCGCGTCTCATACATCGCCCTGCGTTCGTTGCAGATGCCTTGGGCTCCGGATCTCAACCAGCCACAGCCTTCCACCACTCCCTATTCCCAGCGTCCGCTGACCGACCGGCCCTTCCCCTACTGGAGCCGCTTGTACAGCTACGACACCGGCGCCAACGCGATGTACAACTCGATGCAGACGGAGGTGAACCACCGGATGCGCGACGGGTTGACCTTCAACACCGCCTGGACCTGGGCCAAGAACCTGGGCGACGGCAACGGGCCGGCCTCTTCCGGCTGGGCGGGCGCCAACGGCGGCGGCCGCGTGACCAATTCGCTGGATCGCGCCGCCGACCGGGGCAACTTCGCCATGACCCGCCGCCACCGCTGGACGACCACGCTGTTCTACGACTTGCCGTTCGGCCGGGGCCGCGCCTTCGGCAAAGACATGAACCGCTGGGCCGACACCATCGTTGGCGGATGGAGAATCGCCGCCATCACGCTGATCCAGACGGGGACCTACCTGACGCCGACTTTCAGCGGCGGCGATCCCTCCGGCACCAACGCCTCCGCGAGAGGTTCGCAGCGTCCGGACCGCGTGGGCGAAGGCAACCTGGACAACCCCACCGCCAGCATGTACTTCGACCGCTACGCCTTCGTCTGCCCGGGACGTGTCGCGGGGGCGCCCGACCAGTTCAACTGCAATGTGGCGCCGATCGGCCGCTTCGGCAACGCCGGCACCGGGATTTTGGTGGGTCCGGGCACGTTCAACCTGTCCATGGGCCTGGGCAAGGACTTCGCGATCACCGAGAAAGCCCGTTTGCGCCTGGAAGGCACGTTCACCAACCTGCCGAACCATCCCAACCTCGCCGATCCGTCGACCAATATCAGCTCGGTCTCCTTAGGCGTTGTGACGTCGGCACGCGGGGGGGACAGCGGCGGAAACCGAGTGGGCCAGGTTTCGGCTCGAATCGAGTTCTAGTCAGGAAACCGGGGACGGTTGCCAGTTCTCGAAAAACGGGAAATTGGTTACTGTCCCTGTTTTCCCGGGGCCTCACGCGGAGCGGCGACGCCGAAGTGTGCCATCCTGAGAATTGACGATGAATTCCTCCGATCGCCAATTGCTCAGCGGTGACGAAGCCGTCGCTCTGGCCGCGCGCCATGCCGGCGTGGCCCTGGGCGCGGGCTATCCCGGCACTCCTTCGACCGAAATCCTGGAGACCTTCGACTCCCTGGGAGGCCGCGCCCAATGGGCTCCGAACGAGAAGGTCGCTCTCGAGGTCGGCATCGGCGCCGCGTTCGCCGGCGCGCGCGCTATCGTCACCATGAAGCACGTCGGCCTGAACGTCGCCGCCGACCCCTTGTTCACCGTCGCGTATACCGGCGTCAGCGGTGCGCTGATCGTCGTTTCGGCCGACGATCCGGGGATGGCCTCCAGCCAGAACGAGCAGGACAACCGCCGGTTCGCTCCTGCCGCCGGCGTCCCGATGCTCGAGCCGTCGGACTCGCAGGAGGCTTACGATTTCACCCTCGACGCCATCGAAATCTCGGAGCGATGGGGCCTGCCCGTGCTGCTGCGGATGACCACCCGGGTCTGCCACTCGAAGACCGTGGTCCGGCCGAGCACCGATTTGGCCGCGCCGCGGGCGGCGCGGTTCGAGCGCGACATCAAGGGGCGGGTCATGATTCCCGCCTACGCCCGCCCGGCGCACCGCCGGCTGCGCCGGAAGCTGGCCGAGATTGCCGCCTGGAACGAGACCTCGACGCTGTGGCAGCGCCTGGGAGACGGCCGGCTGGGCATCATCGCCTCCGGCATCGGCTATGTGCATGCCCGCGAAGCCGCCCCCGAGGCCGCCATCCTCAAGCTCGGCCTGACGTACCCGCTGCCCATCGCGGCCGTGCGCCGGTTCGCGCAGAGCGTCGAGCGCTGCGTGGTGATCGAAGAGGGCGACCCGTACCTGTTCGAATCGATACGCGCCGCCGGCATCGAAGTCGAGGGCGCCCCCGAGATGTTCCGCTTCGGCGAGCTGAACGTGGCGCGCGTGCGCCGCATTCTGGCGGGCGACACCACGCCCGACTCGCCGCCCGCGCCCGGCACTCCGCCCAAGCTCTGCCCGGGCTGCCCGCACCGCGCCGTGTTCACCGCGCTACGCGAGCTGGACTGCATCGTCTCGGGCGATATCGGCTGCTATTCGCTCGGCGTGCTGCCGCCGTTTGAAGCCATGGACACCCTGGTCTGCATGGGAGCGGCCATCGGCGTGGGTCTGGGAATGCGCCACACGTTGCCGGAGGCCGAGGCGCGCCGCGTGGTGAGCGTCATCGGCGATTCTACATTCGTCCACAGCGGCCTGACCGGCCTGGTTGAAATGGTCTATAACCCGCCTCCGACCGGCCACCTGCTGCTGATTCTCGACAACGGCACCACGGCGATGACCGGGATGCAGGAGCACCCGGGCACCGGGCGGCGTTTGGACCACACACACACCGGCAAGATCGTCTTCGAGGACTTGGCCCGGTCGTTAGGCATCCCGCTGGTCGACGTGATCGACCCGACGCTGGACCCGGCCGCGTTCCGCGAACTGGTCCGGCAGCGGTTGGACTCCGGCCAACTGGCCGTCATCATCGCGCGCCGCAACTGCCTGCTGGCCGCCGGCAAGATCAAGGAATACGAGAAGTGCGAGAGCTGATCCGATGAGAGGGAGTGGCGGCTAGACCTTGCGTGCGGCGGCCGGGACCGTTGTGCCGGATCGGCGGAGACGATCGTGCGATACGACATCCTCGCGCCGTGCAAAATCTCCAGGTTGAATCATGGCTCGAACAATCGCATGATCGTTGTAGAATGCCAGCCATGCCGGTACCGTCGACTCTCGCTGATGTTGATCGCATGATCCAGGAATGGGTTCAGGAGAGCATCCACCTTGACTGCAAGGCAGGTTCAGCAGTTAATCCAGACAAGCCAGTCGAGATCGCAAAGGAGGTCTCTGGCTTCGCTGACTGGGATGGCGATGAGGCTGTCCAATCATCGCGCCTGGGACATGCACCCCGACGACCGGCAGGCCATTCCCGGTATGGCTGACGCGTTGTTGGCGCGCATCCTGAAGTGTTTCGAGTTCACGATCGAACAGCCCGGCCGACCAGCAGAATCATCCCACGACAGCCGGGCCATCGAACGATCCGAGTAGCTCTCTTCAGCCAACGCCGGCTGTGGTCCTCCAGACCCCACCAGTGTGAGAGGGCCGCCGCCTCTCTGGCACCTGCCCGCGCTGCGCAAGTCCCTGGCTTTGCGTGAAGATACGGCAATCGTGCGTCATCTGGCCTTCTCCAGGCCGGCGAGCCGGCGCTGGCAGGACTCGGCGATCCGCGCCAGGGAGTGGATGGCCTCGATCACCTGGGCCAGCATGACTTCGCACTTCTGCCGGCGCGCCTGCCAACGCGAGGAAGGGCCGATTTGCCGTGCGGGCGGTTCTCGCATAAAATTATCCTTTGCTCTGTTTGACTTCCACTTGGGTTCGGAGTGTAATACCATGACCAGCCCGAAGGTGACCAATATTGTCGTCGCCGGCCTGGGCGGGCAGGGTGTGCTCAAGGCTTCCGACATCATTGCCGCCGTGGCTTTTGGCCGCGGCCTCGACGTAAAGAAGAGCGAGGTCCACGGCATGAGCCAGCGGGGCGGATCCGTCTCCAGCGACGTGCGGTTCGGCGAGCGTGTGCTCAGCCCCATGGTGCCGCCCGGAGAGGCCGATTTTCTCGTCCTGCTCGATGCGGACCAGCTCGAGGCCAACCGCGCCTGCCTGGCCACTACCAGCGTGTTGATCGGCCCTTCCCTGCTCGACCCCGTCACCGCCGCCAACAAGCGCAGCCTGAACGTCGCCCTGACCGGCGTCCTCAGCGCCTGGCTCGATTTCGAGGATGGGGAATGGCAGGACGCCATCCGCGCCAGCCTGCCCGCGCGCCATCACGAATCGAATCTTCAGGTCTTCCGCGCCGGGCGCGCGGCCGGGCTCAGAATCCGCAACGGAGGCAATTCATGATCGAGGTACAGGAGGCCGTTTCCTCCACCTTCCACCCGGCCAGCGCGCCCGACTACGTGCCCGCGCCGCTTCTCCGCGATCTGCAACTGAAGCGGTTGCAGGCCGTCGTGCGCCGCGCCTATGAGCGCGTCGAACTGTTCCGCGAACGCATGGAGGAGCGCCGCATCCAGCCCGGCGACATCCAGTCGTTGAGCGACATCGCCCGGCTGCCCTTCACGGTGAAGAGCGACCTGCGGGACACTTACCCCTTCGGCCTGTTCGCCAGCCCGCTGGGAGAGGTTGTCCGCCTGCACGCCTCCAGCGGCACCACCGGCAAGCCCATCGTCGTCGCCTACACCAAGGAGGACCTCGACGTCTGGACCAACGTCATGATGCGCACCATGGCGTCGTGCGGCCTGACCGGCGCCGACATCATCCAGAACTCCTACGGGTACGGCCTGTTCACGGGAGGCCTGGGCGCCCACTACGGCGCCGAGGGCCTGGGCGCCACCGTCATTCCCATTTCCGGCGGCAACACGGACCGGCAGCTCATGGTCATGCGCGATTTCCGCGTCACGGCCATCTGCTGCACTCCGTCCTACTTCCTGCACCTGATCGAGCGCGCCGGCGAGCTCGGCATCGACATACGCCAGTTGCCGCTGCGGGCGGGCGTGTTCGGCGCGGAGCCGTGGACGGAGTCGATGCGCCGCCACCTGGAAGCGAATTCCGGGATCAAAGCTTACGACATTTACGGGCTGAGCGAGATCATCGGCCCCGGCGTGGCCAGCGAGTGCTCCGCGCAGTCCGGCCTGCACATCTTCGAGGATCACTTCTACCCGGAGATCATCGATCCGGTGAACGGAGAGCCGGTCCCCGACGGCCAGGAGGGCGAGCTGGTGCTCACCACACTGAGCAAGCGCGCTATGCCCATGATCCGCTACCGCACGCGCGACATCACGGCCTTCCTGGATTCGCCCTGCCCGTGCGGCCGCACTCTGCGCCGCATGCGCCGCATCTCGCGCCGCTCCGACGACATGTTCATCATCCGCGGCATCAACGTCTTCCCCTCGCAGGTGGAGACCGCGCTGTTGGAGGTCGAGGGCATTCTGCCGCACTACCAGATCATCCTCACCCGGCAGAAGGGGCTCGACGAGATGGAAGTCCAGGTTGAGGTGACGCCGGAGATCTTCAGCGACCAGATCGGCGCCCTCGAACAGTTTGAAGCGCGGCTGGTCGATTCGCTCGACCACGTGCTGGGCCTGCGCGTGGCCGTGCGGCTGGTCGAGCCGCACAGCATCCAGCGCAGCGAGGGCAAGGCCAAGCGCGTCATCGACAAGCGCAACGGCTGAGCCAGGGAGGCGCCACCATGAAGATCCATCAGTTGTCCCTGTTCCTGGAAAACAAGCCCGGCCACCTGGTCGAGCCCATGCGCCTGCTGGCGAGCGAAGGCATCGACATCCGTACGCTCTCGGTCGCCGACACCCGCCAGTTCGGCATTCTGCGGATGATCGTCTCCGACTGGTCCCGCGCCAAGGCGGCGCTGGAGGGGGCCGGTCACGTGGTCAAGATGACCGAGGTGCTGGCGGTGGAGGTTCCCGACCGGCCGGGGGGACTGGCCGACGTGCTCCAGTTGTTCGCCACCGGCACGATCAACATCGAGTATCTCTACGCCTTCCCTTTCGGCCGCGCCGGCAAGGCGGTGATCATTTTCCGCTTCGACAACCCGGATCAGGCCATCGCGCGGCTTCAGGAGGCCGGCGTCAACGTGGTGGACAGCGTTGAAGTCTATAGCGGCGGCATGTCGGCATGAGCATTTCCGCATCGATTCGCGAGCAACTGGAACACGCTTCCTGGATCCGCCGCATGTTTGAAGAGGGCGCCCGGCTGAAGGCCGAGCGGGGCCCCGAGAACGTCTCCGATTTCACCCTCGGCAATCCCGATCTCGAGCCGCCCGAGCGGGTGCTGGAACTGCTGCGCCGCGCGGCCGCCGAGTCGCGCCCGCACAGCCATGCCTACATGCCCAATGCGGGGTACCCCGCGGTGCGCGAGAAACTGGCCGCGCACCTGCGCGCCCGGACGGGCCTGGAGTTCACCGCCGACGACCTGCTGATGACGGTCGGATCGGCGGGCGCGTGCAACACCTTCCTCCGCTCGGTGCTCGACCCCGGGGACGAAGTCATCGTGTTGATGCCTTGCTTCTCCGAGTACCCGTTCTATATCCAGAACCACGCGGCGCGCATGGTGCCGGTGGAGACCGCCGACGACTTCCTGCCCGATATCGGCCGCATCGCCGCCGCCATCACGCCGCGGACCAAGGCGATCCTCCTGAACACGCCCAACAATCCCACCGGCCGCGTCTACCCGGAGGCGGTGCTGCGCGAGTTGAACGGCCTGCTGGAATCTCTCGACCACCCGGTGACGGTGGTCAGCGACGAGCCCTACACGCCCATCGTCTTCGACGGCCGCAAGCACCCGGAAGTGATCTCTTTGATCCGCCGCACCGTGGTGGCCAACTCCTGGTCCAAGACCTTCTCGATTCCCGGCGAACGGATCGGCTACCTGGCCCTTTCGCCCCGCCTGGAGGAGCGCGTCCAATTGCGCGATGCCTGCATCTTCTCCAACCGCGTGCTCGGCTACGTCAACGCCCCCGCCATCTGGCAGTGGGTTGTCGCCGAGGCGCTCGATGTTCCCATCGACATCAGCGCGTACCAGACCCGGCGGGATCGCTTCTGCGATGCCCTCGCCCGCATGGGCTACGAAGTCCCCAAACCCGAGGGCACCTTCTACGTTTTTCCGAAGACGCCGATCCCCGACGACATCGCCTTTGTGCGCCTGCTGGCGCAGGAGGGCGTGCTGGGAGTGCCGGGCGCCGGTTTCGGACGTTCCGGCTACATCCGGCTTTCGCTGACCGTGCCGATGTCCGTCATCGAGCGGTCCTTTGCCGGCTTTGAGCGGGCCCTGGCCCGCGCCCAGGCATCCTGAATGAAGCACATCGCGGTCCTCCTCTTCTTCTCCGGCGCGCTGGCCGGCGCCGAAAACGCCGCGCCACGCCAGTTCGACTACGGTTTCGAGCAACGTGTCCGCAACGAGAACTGGAACAACCTGTTCGACTACAACGAAACGCTCGACGACCAGCGCGTGCAGGTCCGTTACCGCACGCGGGTGTGGATGAAAGCTCCGCTGACCTCCGATATCGACGTCAATATCGGGTTGAACCAGGAGACCAACCAGATCTTCGTCACCCGCTCCCCCTGGCGATTCGACGAACTCATCTTCGAAACCGCCAACATCGACTTCAAGAGGCTGTTCGTCAAGGGCCTCTCGCTCAAGGTGGGGCGCCAGAACATCATGAAGAACGAAGGCTTCCTGATTCTCGAGGGGTCACCGGGCGACGGCTCGCGCACCATCTACCAGAACGCCGCGGTGCTCGGCTACACCCGGAAGAAGTCCAAGATCGAGGCCATCGGCATCTTGAATCCGCGGCAGGACCGGATGTTGCCGGTCTGGCACGACCGGAAGAAGGACCTGCTGAACTGGAACCAGTCCTCCCTCGGGCTTTACTACACCGACAACAACGCCAAGCGGACCGCGTTCGAGTCCTACTACTTCTACACCAAGGAGACCGGCGACCGCCGCGCTCCCACCAACTACCAGTTCCGGCCGGACCGGCACGTGCACACCGCCGGCGGGCGCGTGGTCCAGAAGTTCGACAAGGGTCTCAGCGTAACCGGAGAGCTTGCCGGGCAGTGGGGCGCATACCACGGCGGAGGCATCGTGCGCGGTTGGGGCGGCTACGGCTACGTAAAACGGACATTCGGAGCCAAATCACAGCACTATCTCCAGACCGGGTACTGGGGCATGTCGGGCGACAACCCTTCCACGCCCAACAAGGACGAGGGCTGGGACCCGCTGTACGCCCGGTGGCCGAAATGGAGCGAGCTTTACATCTACACCCAGTTCCGCGAGTACGCGCCCTCGTTTTGGTCCAACACGGCCCTGTGGCAGATGGAGTGGGGCTACGCTCCCATCAAGCCCATCGGCTTGCGCCTGACGTACTACAAGGTGGATGCGTACCATCCCTTCCCCAAGGGCGATTCGCGCATCTTTGGCTCGGGAACGGTTCGCGGCCACATGCCGCAGATTCGCGCCGATTTCGCCATCAACAAGCAGGTGAGCGGGCACGTCCTGTATGAGCACATGGCGGCCGGCAACTTCTACTCGTACCGCTCGCACGCTTACTTCCTGCGGTTCGAGATGATCTACCGCTACCAGGGCTCCAAGAAGCTGGCCCACTAGGGTCAGGCCTTCAGTCCGCCGCCGGGCCTGGTCCGGGTGCTGAGGATTGTCCTACTGAGGCCGGCGACGGGGTCCCGGCGTTCTTCTTCGAAACGAGTGCCGAGGGCAACGAAGGAGGCCATCAGGAAGCTGACCAGCAGCCACCAGACCACGTCCTCCAGGTAGACGAAGCCGAACAGCTTCACGTTCAGGATCTTGCCGTCGTCATAGCTCCAGCAGCGCCAGTAAATCGCCAGCGGCCAGATAAGGCTGCCGTACAGCGTAAGGACACCCGTGGCCAGCAGGATGCCTTTGAGATCGGCGCGCAGCGCCCGCGCCGGACCGGGCAGCGTCCACAGCATCAGGATCGCAGGCAGACAAAACAGTAGCGTGTAGCCCAGGTAGCTGTAATGGTCAAACACGCCGCGTCCTCCGCAGAAATGCCAGGGTCACCAGGATGATGAGCAGCGTGCCGAGCACGTAGAAGCCGATGAACTCCTCCGCGGGCAGCCCGCCAATCCACCAGCCGACGGTGGGCGCCGTGTCGTACCGCCACACGCCCGTGCGCCAGGAGAGCCAGTCCCAGAACCAGCCGACGGTGAAGACGAAGCCGAAACACCAGGCGAGGGTGCGCGGGTAGCGCCGCAGTTGGTCGCGCAGCCGCCAGCCGAGGACCAATCCGGGCAGCGCGAAGAAGAGGAGGAGAAAGTAGAGGTAGGGATACATTGCCGTGTTCAATCTGCGTAACAATAAGATAACGCATTGACTTTGCAATGTCAAGTACTTTTTGTCTTAGCGATCCTCCCGGACTATCCTGTCTGATATGATCACTCGCCGCGCCGCGCTGCTCGTCCCTCTCGCCGGATTCCTGGCCCGCGGCGGACGGCCGGCGACGCGCGCTTGCGCTCACCGCGGAGATGTCGAACACGCTCCCGAGAACACGCTCCCGGCCATCGCCTCGGCGGTTCGCAAGAAGGTGCCCCAAATCGAGTTCGACGTGAAGTTCTCGCGGGACGGCAAACTCGTGCTCCTGCACGACCAGACTATCGATCGAACCTCGAACGGCAAGGGCAAGGTGTCGGATCTCACCTTCGCCGAGCTGCGCCGCCTCGATTTCGGCTCCTGGTTCTCGCCCCGATTTGCCGGCGTGCGGATTCCCACGCTGCGCGAGATCCTGTCAGCCGTCCCGCGCGGCATCCTGCTCAACGTTCACCTAGCCTCCGCGCCGGGTCTGGCGATGGCCGCCGCGCGGACGCTGATGGAGATGGGGCGCGCCGACGACGCCTTTCTCGCCGCCACCGAGGAGCAGGCGGCGGAGGTGCGCGCCGTTTATCCCGCGATGCGGATCTGCAACATGTCGCGCCAGGAAGGGGATCTCGACAAGTATGTCGAGCGCACCATCGCCATGCGCGCGCAGTTCATCCAGATCCGCGATGCCGCCGGCCGCCGCATTCCTGACGTACTGGCGCAGACGGTCGACAAGCTGCATCAGAACGGGGTCACCGTCAACTACTTCGGGGCGCAGGAGGAGGACAAGATTCGCGCCTTGGCCCGGGCCGGCGTGGACTACATCCTTACGGACAAGCTGGACCTTTGCCAGCGGGTGCTGGGGACAAGCTGAAGCCAGTCCCTACTTGGTGCGCGTGCGCAGGTGGAAGCTCTTGGGCCGGGTCAGGTAGAGGAAGCCCAGGTGTGATAGCGTGCAGCCGTGGCCGCTGTCCTTGATTCCGACCCAGGGCAGCTCGGGGTCGAGGTAGTCGCAGCGGTTCAGATACACCGTGCCGGCATGAGTACGGTGCGCGAGGCGCTCGCCGCGCTCCACATCCTCGGTCCAGATGGAGGCGGTGAGGCCGTAGGGGCTGTCGTTCATCAGCGCGACCGCCTGGTCTTCGCTGTCCACGGGCATGATGCCGATGACGGGGCCGAAGCTCTCCTCCATCATCAGGCTCATGTTGTGGTCCACGTTCACCAGAACGGTAGGTTCGAAGAAGTAGCCCGGGCCGGGCCGGCGGCGCCCGCCGGTGAGCACCTTGGCTCCCTTGGCGACCGCGTCGGCGACCTGATGCTCGAGGAACTCCACCGCCTTGCGCTGCGCCAGCGGACCGATGGTGGTCGTCTCGTCCTCGGGGTGACCTAATTTGTACTTATTGACTTCGGCCACGTAGGCGTCGACGAAGCGCGAGTAGATCGAACGGGCCACGTAGACGCGCTCGACGGCGCAGCAGCTTTGGCCGGCGTTATAGAACGCGCCATCCACGGTGTTCTCGACCGCGAAGTCGAAGTTGGCGTCTTCGCAGACGAAGGCCGGGTCCTTGCCGCCCAGTTCCAGTCCCATGTCGAGTAACTGGGCCGAGGCCAGCCGGTAGACTTCGCGCCCGCCCTCGACCGATCCGGTGAAGGAGACGAAATCGACTTCGCGCGTCCGAATGATGTCGCTGACGGTGGAGTGATCGACGTGGATCGAAGCGATCAGGTCCGCAGGGAGATCGGTCTTGCGATAGGCATTGACGAAAGCGTCGCCGCACAACGGCGTCAACCGCGCGTGCTTGATGAGAACGGCGTTGCCCGCCAGCAGCGCGGGAACCACCACGTTCACCGCGATCAGCAGCGGGTAGTTCCAGGCCGGGATGTTGAGCACGATGCCGTGCGGCTCGTGGCGGATGAAGCGGCGGAATCCTTCCTTGGGCGGCAGAATGTCGTCGGCCAGGGCGGCGGGCGCGAGGCGCACCATGGTTTCGGCGCGGAACAACATGCCGTCGACCTCGTTGCGCGACTGGCGCAGGGGTTTCCCCATCTGGCGAGTGAGGTCCAGGGCGACGGACTCTTTCATCGCCCGGAAGGCATCGATGAACTGCGTGCAGATGCGCGCGCGCTCCTCCACCGGCACGTCGCGCCAGAGCCGCTGCGCGGCGCGCATGCGCGCCAGGATGGATTCGATCTCGGCGCCGGAAGTGAGCTCGATAGTCGTGAAGATCTCTTCGGTGGCGGGATTAATGATGTTGCGCGTCATGGCCTACCAGCTTTCCTCGTAGAGTCTCAGCAGATCCGCCTGCGTGCAAGCGCGGATGTTGGTCTTGTGACAGGAATCCTCGAACGCCTTGGCCGACAGCGGCTCCAGGCTCTCCTTCGGAACACCGTGGTGGCGCAGGCCGCGGCGGATTCCCAACCTGTCGATGAGGGCTTCGACTTCGGCCACCGATCGCGCGGCCGCGTCTTTCTGCGCCATGCCGGTCACGCCGAACAGCGACGCCAGCCGGGCGTAGTGGCTCTCCGCCTCAGCGAGATTGAAGCGCATCACGGCGGGCAGGCACAGGGCATTGGCCAACCCGTGATTCAGGCCGAACCCGGTCGACAGCGGATGGGCGAGGGAGTGGGCCGCGCCCAGATCCTTCTGGAACGAGATGGCGCCCATGGTGGCGGCGACCTGCATGTAGCCGCGCGCTTCGATGTCCTTGCCGTTGCGCGTGGCGCGCTCCAGGTAGCGGATGATCAGTTCCAGGCCGTGGATGGCGATGGCGTCGCACAGCGGATGGAACACGGGGCAGGTGAGCGATTCCAGGCAGTGCGTGAAGGCGTCCATGCCGGTGGCGGCGGTGAGCGCCGGAGGAAGGCCCACGGTCAACTCGGGGTCGAGGATGGCGCGCTTGGGCATCAGCCACGGGCTGAAGATGATGATCTTGCGGCCCAGCTTGTGCGAAGTGATCACCGACGACCGGCCCACCTCGCTACCCGTTCCCGAGGTGGTGGGGATGGCGATGATGGGATCGTACGGCCCTTTCATGCGCTCGGTCCCCCCGGCCTGCCACTCGAGGTCGGTGAGAGCGCCGTCGTGCCGCGCCATGACAATGACCGCTTTCGACACGTCCAGGGCGCTGCCGCCGCCCAGCCCCACGACGCCGTCGCAGCCGCCCGAGCGGTATAGGGCGGCCGATTCGAGCACGTCGTCCTCAATCGGATTGCCGTGCACGCGGTCGTAGACCTCGTGCGGCACCTGGGCCTGTTTGAGCACGCCGGTCACGGTGCCGACCACCGTGGTGGCGCGCAGTCCGGGATCGGTCACGATCAGCGGTTTGCGGACACCGTTCTCCGCGAGCGCCTTCGGCAGCTCGCGCACCGCGCCGCACCCGAAGGTAATCCGGGTAGGAAATGAGAAAGAGGCGATTCCCTCGAACATATTCGATCAACCTTTGGCTGCCCGCGGCAGCACGAGTTTCTGAATCCAGTTCCGGAATTCCACCTGCCGCACCCCGTCCGACAGCACGTCGTCGTCGATGTCGAGCTGCCAGCGGAGGTCCTTGCGGTCCGGGTTCTGATGAAGCGTTTCGAGTTTGTCGACGTACTGAGCCAGGTCGGCGTGATCCCGGAAGAAGCCCTCCGGGAGCAGTTTCGGCTCGCGCGCCGTGATGAGGCGGGCCACTTCGTGCAGGTCGTATTCGGGATGATACTGCGTGGCCCAGAACACGCCCCGCTTGTGCTTCACTTCGATGGCCTGCACGTGAGTAAAGTCGTTGGAGGCCAGCAGGACGGCTCCCGGCGGGAGTTGGGTGATCTCGTCCAGGTGGCTGATGAAGCCGCAGTAGACCGGCGGCTTTCCCTCGAACATGGGGTGCGCGAGGCCCGCTTCGGTAAGGCGGATCTTGCGCGCCAGGCCCATCTCGCGCCCGCGCGGATTGGCCTTCACCTCTCCACCGGCCGCCACCGCCGCCATCTGGATGCCCCAGCAGGTGCCGAAACCGGGCGTGCCGGCCTCGTAGCACTGGCGGGCGTACTCGATCTGGCGCGTCACGCGCGCTTCGTGAGTGTTGTAGATCGTCAGATTGCAGCCGGTGTAGAGCACGCCGGCGTAATGCTCCGGGCCCAGGCCTTCCGGCGGGTTGGGGTCGTCGCTGGGGAACCAGACGGCATATTCCGCCTCCGGCAGGTGCTTCTTCAGCATCTCGGCATAGAGAAGCCAGGCGTGCTTCATGCCGACGCCGTCGAACTCCTCGCGGCTGGCCTTGGCGTAGCCGTCGATGATCAGGAAACGAAGTGATGGCATAGTCTTGCTGGTTAATCCCGGTCGAGCGATTCAATGATCGCGGGCAGTTGCGCGTACTCGCGGCAGACGGCGTCGGCGCGCGTGCCGGCGCTGCCCCGATCGATGGCCGCGGTGAGCAGGACCGCGCGAGCGCCCACGCCGTGGGGCCCGCCGATATCGTTGTGCTCGCGGTCGCCGATGTGGACGATCTCTTCCACGCGGCAGCCGGCGGCTTCGGCGGCGCGGTGGAACACGGCCGGGTGCGGCTTCGAGCAGCCGGCCTCATCCGAGAAGACGAAGGCCGAGAAGCAATCCAGCAGGCCGTAGCCCGCCAGGATCTGGCGCAAGGCGCGGCCGGGCGTGAAGATGGCGTCGGAAACCACCACCAGCGTGTAGCGCCGCTTCAGCGCCTCGAGCGCCTCTCCGACCCCGGAAACCAGGTCGGGCTGGATGCGCAGTTCCATCTCTTCGTGCAGCTTCACCAGTTCGCCGAACTCGTCTTCGGGCAGCTCGCGCTTGAGCCCCGCCAGCAGCACCCGCAGCCGCACGGCCACCGGCCAAGTGACATGTTCGTGGAGCCAGACCTGGCGGAAAGCCGCGTCAGCGGTATTGTAGGCGCAATCGACCAGCGCCCGGTCGATGGGCGCATGCGCCGCAAGGCGCCGGTGCACGAGTTCGCGGCGCGCCACCGGCTTGGGCGGCAGTCCTTGCGCCGCCCGCTTGGGCTCGTCGGAGTCGTCAATGAAAACCGTATCCCAAAGATCGAAAGAGACAGCTCGAACTCGCGGCATTCCACCTCCCCGGAAGCGTGGGCCCCGAACAGACGGGCCAAACGGCTAGGATAGCGTGCCACCGGCGCGTCCGACAAACGGGGCCGAGGTCAGGCTCAGGCGATCTTCAGGATCACCAGCGTCATGTCGTCGTGCTGCGGCGCGCCGGAGGCGAACTGGTCGGCGTGCTCGATGAGGCGGGGAATCATTTCCGAGACCGGCAGATCGCGGTGTTGGCCGGCCGCTTCGATCAACCGGTCTTCGCCCCATTCCTCCTCCGCCGGGTTCATGGCTTCGCTGACGCCGTCGGTGAAAAGGACGAGGACGTCGCCCGGCTCCAGGTCAACTTCGGCCTGTTCGTAGCGGGCCACCGGGAACAGGCCGATGACCATGCCGGGGGTGTCGAGACGCTTCACCTCCGCTCCACGAATCAGCGCCGGGGCGTTCTGGCCGCCGTTCACGTAAGCCAGGCGGCGCTGGGCGGGATCGTACTGGGCGTAGAAGAACGTCGCGTAGCGGTTGGCGGACGAGGCCTCATAGACCAGGCGGTTCACGTTCTCCATCAGCCTGGCCAGATCGCCGGAGCCGCTCAGCGCCTGGCCGCGCACCGAGGCCTGGAGACTGGCCATCAGAAGCGCGGCGGGAATGCCTTTGCCCGAGACGTCGCCGATGGCGATTCCCAGGCGGCCCTCGGAAAGCGCCAGGAAGTCGTAGTAGTCGCCGCCGACACCCCGGGCGGGGCGGCAATAGCCGGCGTAGTCGAGTCCCGGTATGGGCGGAGTGATCTGGGGGAAGAGGCGCTGCTGGACCTCGCGCGCGATGTCCAGTTCGCGGCTCAGCACCTCGCGCTGGGCGGTTTCAGCGGCGATGGCGGCCGCCAGCCGGCTGTTCTCCAGCGC
>CAYOTD010000031.1:0-15006 GCA_964406685.1 uncultured Solibacteraceae bacterium
AGCGGTGCCCGCAGTACTGGCAGTAGACCTCGCCCGGACGCTCCGGCGTCCACACAAGCTGGTTCTCCTGGCGCCCCGCGCGGCAATTCGGGCATCCTACGAAGTGCAGTCCGGACTGCGCCGGCACCAGTTTCCGCAACGCGGTCTCATCGAGCGACCGGACAAACGCGGTCGCCTCCAGCAACCGCGGCACGTCTTTCGCGGTCGCATCGGGCGGAAACTCGGAAGCCGCGGCGGGCCACGCCAGCAGCGCGGCGAAAGCTGCGATCGGGCGCATGAATCCACTCTACTGCGTCCGCTAGAACCCCACCGACTTGAGCGCCGCGGCCAGCTTCGCCTTGTCCTGCGAGCCGCGGAGGAAGCGCACGATCTTGCCCTCGCGGTCGATGATGAACAGGGTCGGGACGGCAGTCACGCGGTACAACCGGTGGGCCTTCAGGCTGTAGTCGTCCAGCGTCGGAAACGACAGGCCCGCTTTCCGGGCGAAGGCGCGCCCGACGCTTTTGCCCTCGTCGTTGACGCCGTAGACCACCAGGCCTTTGTCCTTCAGCGAGTCGTACAGCTCGGCCAGCTCCGGCAGTTCTTTCCGGCACGGGCCGCACCAACTGGCCCAGAAGTTCAGCACCACGGGCTTGCCGCGCAGCTCCGACAGCCGGACGCGTTCGCCCTCCAGCGTCTTCAGCTCGAAGTCGGGCGCGGCCCGGTTCACCAGGAACGAACCCGTCTGCCCCGGGATCGGAACCGCGTCAACCAGCTTGGCGTTCTTCGGCGGCGAGAACTGGAACGTCGCCTCGTCGACCGGTTCTCCCAGCCGGAACTGGGAGTACTCGACCGTCATCCGCAGTACGGTCTGTTCGCCGCCCTTGTTGGTGATGTTGGCCCACACCAGCCGCCCGATGGAGAGCGTGGCGGGATCGATGGTGAGTTCGACCAGGTAACGGCCGTTCCGCGGATCCTCTTTCGACATCACCCGCACCACCGGCCAGGTCGCCTTGCGTCCCTCGAACTTCACCTGCGCCGTGCCGTGCACATCGGCGGCCTGCGCGGTCTTGAAGAGGTCGGCGAGACTCTCGATGATCAGGCCCAGGAACACCTCCGCCATGTCGCGCTCGTCGGTCGAGCCGGCTCCCGGCGCTTCCTCCGAACCCGACGCCGCCGCGCTCACCGGCGACGCCTCTTCCTCGGTGTACTTCTTCAGCTTGGGCACAAAGGCCCAGCTCTTCTCGCCGTTGGAGATCAACAGATACTCGTCCTTACCCTCCGGAGTAAGTTGCAGGAACGACTTTCCTCCCGGCGCCGCGGCCCGCTTGAAGCGTGCCTTCGACAGCAGCCTGGCCGGATTCCTCCCCTGCCGTCCCTCCAGCACGAGCGCCCCTTCCATCGAATACCGGCCCGCGGCGGCGCGCGAGGACACGGCCTTCACGACCATAGCGACGTCCACCGAGGGCGGCTGCTGGCCAAGAGCGGAACAAGTCCAGACAATGACCGCGGAAGCCTGCCAGAATCGGGAGCAAATCCGTCTCATAGGCATCAGAACTACCACACTCGGCGGACTACGCGCTGTTGAGCCGGCGGTAGAGGTGGTGCACGAAGGTCATGTTGTCGCACTGCACGTAGTGCATCTCCCCGCCCATGCGCGAGAAGCTCTTGCAGAAGCGCAGATAGTAAGCGGCGCTTGTCTTGGGCGGCTCGCCTTGTGTCCAATCCCAGTTACCGCCGTCCTGTAAATCGACGACATAGATCGCGTGCTCGCGCACCGTGGCGCGCCCCGCGCCGATCCGCAGGTTGTTCACGCAACTCAGGCTCTTCTCGAACACCTGCGGAGCCATGATGGCCGACCCCACCGACAGCACTACGCCCCCGTCGAGCGTGTCCACCGAATCGCCCAGAAGGCGGAAATCGAGGGTCGCCGCGCGGCCCACCACTCCGCCGTCGTACAGCGGATGGTTGGCGATGATGTCATAGCCGATCCCCGGATGCACCGTCATGGCGACCTTGTGCCGGAACGCCTGCGCCAGGATCGAGGCGTGCTTCCATCGATGCTCGACCGCGACGCGCCCCGCCTTCAGGCCGTGCGCGCGCATCGCCCGCAGCAGATCGGCGCGCGCCGCGGCGAGGGGATGTCCCGGCTCGGCGCGGATCGCGGCTTCCAGTTCATCGGGCGATGGGAGTTCGGCGCCGTCCTCGTGGATGTAGCGCCCCAGCGCGGTCCCGTAACCTTCCCCGCGCAGCCCGCCCGCCAGCAGGGCCAGCATCAGGTTGCGACCGGTCTCGTCCCACGCGCCGAAAGTGCCCGTGGGGACGTTGGCGCGCACGCTCTCGGTCGACCGCCCCAGCCAGGCGTACTCCCAATCGTGGATCGTGCCCGCGCCGTTGGTCGACAGGTGCGTCAGCCACCCGCGCGCCATCATCCGTTCCAGCACCAGCGCGGCGCCGTTGCGCAGCAGGTGCGCGCCGTACATCAGGATCACGCCCGCGCCCCGCCGGCGCGCGCCGCGAATCTGCTCCGCACAGCGGTCCACGTGCCGCTCGATGCCCTCCGGCAGCGGCGGCGGGTCGGAATCCGGCGCTTTGAGAATCTCATCGGCCGCGGTCAGGCTCTTGCGTTCGGCCAGCGGAAACACCCGCAGCCGGGACCAGTCGTGTGCGGCGGGCTTCATCGGCGGAGTCCCGCCGGTTGCGTATCGCTCATACCTTCGGTGTACCGCACCCGGAAGATTCGCGAAACTCCCTGGGGTTGGCCGTAGAGCTGGTAGACGTGCCGCGTGTGCTCGTACGCCGCCGGCATCTTCATGTAGAACTGGAGCGGGCGCGGCGCGATCAGCGCGGCGGCTTCCGGCAGATCGGTGTGGCGCAGCACATGCAGGAAGATGGGGCTTTCGGCGTGGCTCGACGGCGGATCGATGAGGATCACCTGCCGGATGCGCGCGTCGAGAATGGCCGCGTACAACCCGAGGGCGCCCGCGGTCCCCTGCCCCGAGATGGCGATTCCGGAGGGAGCGATGCCGGGGGTGGCGTACAGGGCTTCCACCGTCCGCAGCACATCGTGAAGGCGGAGGGAATCCACCGTCTCCCCCGTCAGCATGGCGTGGCGCAGCGTGGCGCGCCAGAAGGCTTTGCTCCAGGGGATCTCGTCCACTCCGCGCGGGAACACCACCAGGCACGGGCCGCTGTGCGGAATCCGCCGCCCGGATGCGGTCATCACGCCGGGAGTATCCAGCCCGTCGCCATCCGAAGCGATGTGCACCAACAGCGTTCTTCCTGGGTTCGACCGGCGCAGGAACACGCGCAGCGGCGGGCCGTCGTCCGACACCACGCGGAATTCTTCGAACCGCGCCGGGAGACCCGCCGAAGCGGACGCCGCCTCCAGCCGCGCGCCGCGCGGTTTCTCCGCGGCGTGCCGCAGGATCTTGCTCCGCAGCGTCCGCAACAGTTCGTCGCGCCGCGCCTCCCATGCTTTGAGCGACGTGTAGCGCCGCACCGGGGGGGCGGGGATCAGCATCTCGTGTACGCGGAAGTTCTGCGCGTCGGCCGGCGCCCCCGCGGGAAACACGCGCAGCGCGTCGCCGGGCAGGTCCTTGTATTCGAGATCCAGCGTGCGTTCCACGGTCCCCATCAGGTGACGGTCGAACCAGCGGATCACGGCCTCGCGGTTCTGCGCGGTGTCCTCATGTCCTGTGGGGGACTCGAACAGCCGGAACGCCTCCGGGCGCTGGTAGGCGTTGTACAGTCCTTCGAGGCCGCGCGCGCACTCCTTGTATCCCTCTTCGGGGAACAGCGTGTCTTTCACGCCCTGTCCCATCAACAGCGGGCGCGGAGCGATGAGCGCCGCCAGGTGCAGCATGTCGTGGCCGTGCAGGTTGACCGGGAACATGCAGTCGCAGTGCCGGCGCATCGAGTCCTGGCGCAGGATGGAGCTGTAAGTGGCGAGTCCCATGAAGGGCGCGGCGGCTTTCACGCGCGGCTCGATGGCGGCGGTGTAATATGTAGTCATGGCGCCGCCCGAGAAGCCCGTCATGCCGATGCGCGTCTTGTCCACCTCCGGGCGCGTCTCGAGGTAGTCGATAGCGCGGATGGCGTTCCACGCCTCGACGCCGCCCGCGGTGTAGCCGCGCGAATACCAGTCGTACATTTCATCGAACCGCACGCCGTGATGGAACGAGAACGCCTCGGCCTCCTGAATCGGGTCCAGCACGATGGCGACATAACCGTTCTTCGCCAGCGAAATCCCGTGACGCTGATAAGTGACCTTGGCGCCGCCGGGCATGCCCTGATGTCCGCAAGCATAGACCACCGCGGGATGCCGTCCCCCGCCCGCGGGCAGATACAGGTTGGCGGAGACATAGAACTTGGGCAGACTCTGGAAAGCGACCTTCTCGATGCGGTAAGACCCCTGCTCGATCCTGCCGGCAGTCTGCGCAAACAGCGGCGTCCGCGCCGGCCAGGGCAGCAACCCCAGCATCTCGCGCATCTCCTCCCGCCGCTGCTCCCGGACCAATTCCCACGCCTCGCGCGTCCGGATCTCCCCCAGCGCCCGCTCCACCCCGCCCCGCGCGCCCCGCAAAAGATAGGCGTTGATCTCCGTCCGGCTCTCCACCATCCGCCGCAGAGCCTCCTCCTCCGGCCCCGCCGCCATCACCAGCAAACCCAACAGAGCAATCCGCACGATCTCAGACTCTCCCTTCTGTGTGATGGTACCGTGCTTCGCCCGAGCCCGGCCGCTTCCTGGCTTGCGGCCTCTCCCGTCAGGAACCCGGGGCTACAGACTGTCGATGATGGCGTCGCGCGTTGTGGCCTTGTGACTGGGTACAGCTCTGATGATGGATAGGAGGGTGCCGAGGCGGATTGGATGGTGGTCGGGGATGGCGATCCGCTGGTGGACGTTGCTGTTCACCCTGAAGTCGCAGAGAACGTCGGCGAGCCGCACGCCGGAGAGGTCGCGGGGGATCTTCATGCCACCGAGAGAATCTCGTCGCGGATCAGGTGGAGCCGGATCCGCTCGGGCTTTGGTTGGTCGAAGAAGTAGGCCGCTGTTGCCTCGACCACGTTTGCTCGCAGTTGCTCCCAGGTGTCGCCTTCCGTGAAGATGTTCTCGGTCAGGCATTCGGCGCAGTAGCCGCCGTCTCCCTCCTGCACCACCTCGAACACCAGGTCGGCCATGTGTCCATGGTACGCCATCGAACCGTGATGGCCGCGGAGCTGAGCGAGCGCACGACATAAAGATCGAGCCCGTCATGGCTCTGCGGCGAGGCAGCATTGAGCTGAGCGTACGTGGGGCAAGGGCTTTGGTCCTGTCCCGCCGGCGCTGTAACCGGCGTCTCCCGCGAGACGCCGGGCAGAAGCCCGGCGGCGGCCTGAAAGGCCGGCCCCACAGGCAAGAGCCTCAGTCTCGCGAAGCCGCCGTCTTTGCGGCGGTTAGCGGAAGGTCCACCATAGGAGCAGTGTCGCGATGAAGAGTAGGGCGGCCCAGGGGCGGTAGCTGGCGCCGGCTGGGCGCTGCGGGGCGGAGGCGAAGACGGTGCTTTCTACTTTGTAGCCGGGGGGCGGCGGGGTTAGCAGGCTTACCGCTACCATCGTTAGCGCGGCCAGGAACCATACCAGGATCGAACGGTGCAGGAATGAGACCAGGTAAGGGTGCGCTACCAGCGACCAGCCCAGGGTCTGGTCCAGGAACAGGAAGAGGCCGAAGGCGAAGCCGGTTGCGCCTCCGGCTACCGCGCCGGCGGTGTTGCCGCGCTTCCACAGTAAGCCGACGAAGATCACCGCGCATAGGGGCACGCCCAGATAGGCCGATAGCATTTGCAGGTAGTTCCAGATCGTAACTGAAAGGCCTACTAAGGGCGCGGCCAGCACGCCCAGGGCGGCCATCAGCATGGTGACGCCGCGCCCGATTACTACCTGGTCCCGATCGCTTAGTCCCGGCCGCCAGCGCAGGAAGAAGTCGCGGACCACGAGGGTGGCGCTGGCGTTGTAACAGGCGCTCATCGAGGACATCAGGATGGCGATCAGGCCGGCTAATACCACGCCGCGGAGTCCTACGGGGAGTAAGTCACTTACAAGGCGCGGATAAGCCATGTCGGCCTTCGGGAGACTGGGATACAGGGCATGGGCGATTACGCCCGGCAGCACCAGGATGAAGGGGATCAGCAGTTTGAGGAAGCCCGCGAAGATGGCTCCCTTCTGGCCCTGATCGATGGAGCGCGCGCCCAGGACGCGCTGCACGTTGGTCTGGTCCATGCACCAGTAGAACATTCCGCCGAACAGGTTCCCGATCAGGAAACCGGTGATGGGAAGTTCGGAATCGAGCGGCTTCGCCATGTGGAGGAGCACGGGATCGACACGCGCGGCCAGGCCGCTCCATCCGCCCACGGCCACCAACCCCACCACCGTCAGCACGATGCCGCTGAGGATGAGCCAGGTGCCCTGCACCATGTCGGCGTAGACCACAGCGCGCAGGCCGCCCTTCATCGTGTAGATGGCCGTAAAGATGGACAGCGCGACCATGACCGTCAACTGGTTCCATCCGAACAGCAGATGCAGGAGCAGGGAGCCCGCCCAAAGATCGATGGCGTTCTTGGTGAGCACGTTCATCACCAGCAGGTTGCCGGAGAGGAAGGCGCGCAGCCCCCATCCGAAACGCCGTTCGAGGAACTCGGGGATGGTATAGATCCTGCTCCGCAGGTAGAGCGGGGCGAACAGGGAGGCGAGAATGATGAGGCACCAGGCCGCCATCCACTCGTATCCGCCGGTGACCATGCCGACGCGGTAGCCGTCGCCGGCCAGGCCGACCACGTGTTCGGCCGAGATGTTGGAGGCCAGCAGCGACATACCAACGAACGGCCAGCGCAGGTCGCGGCCGGCGAGAAAGTACTCGGCGCCGGTCTGCTTCTTGCCCGCCGCGCGCAGAACCGCGCCGATGACGAGGGCGAGGCTGAGGAGGATAACAACCGTATCGAGAAGGCCAATCACGAGCGCAGCGTTCCTTTCCGGCGGCCGGGTTGCGGTTCCTCCAATTGTATTCGTTGGGGGCGGACCGTCAACAGCGCGGTGGAGCAGAAAAGTACCCGAATGAGCAGATAAGTCCCTCGCGGGGCTGCCGCAGAAGCCGTACCATGGCTCCAGTAGAATTGAGACTGGCATGAAACACCTACGAGAAATCAAAGACCTGGCGATCTGCGGCGGCGCTCCGGTCCGGACCAAGCCGCTGCCGCTGGAGTTCCCCGGCGTTCACCACATGAACGACGAGGAGATCGATGCCGCGACGAGCGTATTGCGGGCGCGATCTCCCTTTCGTTTCTATGGGATAAGTCCGCAGAAGCAGGTGGAGTCGTTGGAGAAGGACCTGGCCGGCTTCCTGGGAGTCAAGCACGCCCTGGGGGTCGCCAGCGGCACGGGCGCCCTGCACACGGCCCTGGCCGCCCTGGGAGTCGGGCCGGGCCAGGAAGTGATCGTCCCGGCCTACCTCTGGGTTTCGATCCTGGCGGCGGTGGTGAATTCGGGCGCGATTCCGGTGCTGGCCGACATCGACGAGACCTTCTGCCTGGACCCGGAGGCGGTCAAGCGGCAGATCACGCCCCGCACCAAGGGCGTCATCCTGGTGCATATGAGCGGCGCGCCGGGCAACGTCGAGGCGATCCGCGCGCTAACGGCGGAGCGCGGCCTGTTCCTGCTGGAGGATTGCGCGCAGTGCGCCGGCGGGTCGGTCGGCGGCCAGCGGGTGGGCAGCTTCGGCGACATCAGCATCTTTAGCTTCCAGATGAACAAGAACATGACCTCGGGCGAGGGCGGCGCGGTGGCCACCAACGACACGCGGCTGTACCGCCGGGCGGTGGCCTGCCACGACCTGGGCTACGCGCGCAACGAAGAGGGACGGCTCGTGCTGGACGATCCGGGGCTGCGCCTGTGGGGCCGCGGGTACCGGCTGGACGAGATGCGCGCCGCCGTGCTGCGCGTGCAGTTGCGCAAGCTGCCGGCGGTGACCGGAGCCATGCGCCAAAGCAAACACCGCATCCGGAAGGCGCTGGAGGGGTTCCCCCAGGTCCGGCTGCGGCGGCTGGTCGACCCGGCGGGCGACACCGGCTGCTTCCTGCTCACCACGTTCGCCAGCGCGGGGCTGGCCCAGGAGGTCAACGCGGCCCTGCGCGCCGAAGGAATCGTGACCCATCCGCAGGGCGTCTCCAACATCCTGATGACGCAGTGGGGGCTGCACCTGTACTACAACAACGCCAGCCTGCTGGCCAAGGAAGGCTTCCCCTGGAACCTGGCGGAGAACGCGGGGCTGGCGCGCGACTACGCCAAGGGCGCCTGCCCGGTGGCCGACAGCCTGTTTGAACGCAGCATCCTGCTGGCCATTCCCTCGTGCCTGACCCAGGCCGATGAGGACGACATCATCCGCGCGTTCGAGAAGGTCTTAGGAGCAATCGCATGAACACACTCCGTCTGCTGCTTGCAGCCGCCCTGGCCGCGCTTGGTGTGATGGGATGGGCCGAGGCGCAGAAGCCCGTCTATCTGGATCCCTCGCAGCCCATCGAGAAGCGCGTCGAGGACCTGATGGGGCGCATGACGCTGGCCGAGAAGCTCGGCCAGATGAACATGCCCTGCGTCTACGAAGACCAATTGGGCAAAACCACTCCGCTGAAGATGGAGGCCTGCCGCCGCTTCGCCGAAGGAACACGCGAGCCGGCGCTCGGCCCCGGCGGCGGCTTCTTCACCCTGCCCAACACCATTCTCCACAAGGGCCCGCGGCAGCAGGCGGAGTTCCTGAACGAGTTGCAGCGCATCGCGCTGGAGAAGACCCGACTCAAGATCCCGCTGCTCCAGACCGAGGAGGGCACGCACGGGGTCATGATGTCGGGGGGAACCATCTTCCCCGAGGGCCTGGCGCTGGGCAGCACGTGGAACATGGACCTGCTGCGCCGGGTTTACGCCACCGCCGCCCGCGAAGCGCGGGCGACGGGCGTCCACCAGCTTTTTACGCTCGTGGTGGAGCCCAACCGCGATCCCCGGCTGGGTCGCAACGAGGAAGGCTACAGCGAGGACCCCTACCTGTGCGCGCGCATCGCCGAGTCGATTGTCGAAGGCGCGCAGGGCAACGACGTCTCGGCACCGGACAAGG
The DNA here is from genome assembly GCA_964406685.1 of uncultured Solibacteraceae bacterium. Taxonomy (GTDB): domain Bacteria; phylum Acidobacteriota; class Terriglobia; order Bryobacterales; family Bryobacteraceae; genus JACQZT01. The sequence continues at coordinate 9,116 of CAYOTD010000031.1, forward strand.
TGGTCGCCGGGCTGTGCCATTACCCCGGCCAGAGCCAGCCGGTCAGCGGCCTGGAGCGCGGCGCGATGGAGATCTCCGAGCGCGCCCTGCGGTCGGTGTTCCTGCCGCCGTGGGTGGCGGGGATCAAGAAGCGCGGCGCGTTGGGCGTGATGGCCACTTACCCGGCCATCGACGGGGTGCCGGCCCACGCGTCGGACAAGATCCTGACGCGCATCCTGCGCGACGAGTTGAACTTCCAGGGACTGGTGCTGGGCGAAGGCGGCGGCATCTCGACCCTGGTCTACGAAGGACTGGCGGCGGACCAGAAGGAAGCGGGGGCGCTGGCGCTGAAGGCCGGGCTCGACGTCGGTATCTCGTATGAAGACGGCTACATGAAGCCGCTGGCGGACAACGTGGCCGAGGGCAAGGTCCCGATGGCGCTGATCGACCGCGCGGTGCGCCGCATCCTGACGCAGAAGTTCCGCCTGGGCCTGTTCGAACGCCGCTTTGTGGATGTCGAGCAGGCGGTGCGCGTCTCCCACACGGCGGAGAACCAAGCCCTGGCGCTCCAGGCGGCGCGCGAGGGAATCGTGCTGCTGCGCAACGAGCGGAACCTGCTGCCGCTGAAGAAGGACCTGCGCTCGATCGCGGTGATCGGCCCCAACGCCGACGCCACCAAGAATATGCTGGGCGACTACACGGCGAAGACGGTGCTGCAACCGGTGGTGACCGTGCTCAAGGGCATCAAGGCCGCGGTCTCGGCCCAGACGCGCGTGGAGTACGTGCTGGGCTGCCGCGTGACCGGAACGAAGATCAACCAGATCGAACAGGCGCGCGCGGCGGCGAAGAAGGCCGACGTTGCCGTGGTCGTGGTGGGCGAGGCCGACCGCGACGAACCGGGCGAGGAGAAAGGCACGAACGGCGAGGGGTGGGACGTCGCCAGCCTGGACCTGAGCGGCCTTCAACAGGAGCTGGTGGAGGCGGTCCAGGGCACGGGGACCCCGACCATCGTGGTGCTGATCAACGGCCGGCCGCTGTCCACCCGCTGGATCGCGGAGCACGTCCCCGCCGTGCTGGAAGCGTGGAACTGCGGCGAGCAGGGCGGGCGCGCGGTGGCCGACGTCCTGTTCGGCGACTACAACCCCAGCGGGCGGCTGCCCATCACGGTGCCGCGCCACGTGGGGCAACTGCCGGTATACTACAACTATCCGCCTTCGAAGCTCTACTGGACGAAGCGCGGCTGGGGACGGGCCTACGCCGACATGGATGCGTCGCCGTTGTACGAGTTCGGTTTCGGGCTGAGTTACACCACCTTCGCTTACAGCAACCTGCGCATCGACCGGCCGCAAGTCCGCGCCAACGGCCAGGTGGGCCTCAGCGTGGAGGTGCAGAACACCGGCGGGCGGGCCGGAGAAGAGGTCGTGCAGCTTTACATCCGCGATGTCCTGAGCACGATCACGACGCCGGTGAAGCAGTTGCGGGGTTTCGAGAAGGTCTCCCTCAAACCGGGAGAGAAGAAGACGGTCCGCTTCACCCTGACGCCGGAGGATCTTGCTCTGCTCAACCAGCGGATGGAGTGGGTGGTGGAGCCGGGCGAGTTCCAGGTGATGGTCGGACACTCCTCCGGGGACATCCGGCTGCGCGGAAGTTTTCAAGTGGTCAACTGAAAGGAGCGAACGGGAATGACAGTTCTTCGATTCCTTGCCGTGGCGGCGGCGTGCGGGTTGTTGTCGCAGGCCGCCGCGCGGGCGCAGAGCGGTTTTGCGTGGCCCCAGGGAAAGCGGGCGGCGGTCAGCCTGAGTTTCGACGACGCGCGGTTGAGCCAGGTGGATGTGGGCCGGCCGTTCTTCGAAAAGCACGGCGTCAAGGCCACCTTCTTCGTGTCGGTGAAGAGCGTGGAGAAGCGCCTGGAGGAGTGGAAGAAGATGATCGCGGCGGGGCACGAGATCGGCAGCCACTCGACCGCGCACGCCTGCACGGGAAACTACCGGCTGGCTTCGGGGGTGATGCTGGAGGATTTCGATCTGCCGCGGATGGCCAAGGACCTGGACACCTCCATCGCCGCCATAAAAAGCCTGTTGGGGGTGACGCCGAAGAGCTTCGCGTATCCCTGCGGGCAGAAGTTCGTCGGGCGCGGCTTGCAGGCCCGCAGCTACATCCCGCTGGTGGCGGAGCGGTTCCTGGTGGGGCGCGGCTTCATGGATGAGATGGGGAACGACCCGGAAGTGTGCGACCTGGCGCAGGCCATGGGCATGGACGGCGATAACCTGACGGTGGAGCAGACCATGGCCCAGGTGACCCGGGCCGCCAAGCAAGGGCGGTGGCTGATCTTCGTCGGCCACGAGATCGGCCCCAGGGCGCATCAATACACCGACCCGGCGGCGCTGGAAGCGGTGATCCGCTACGCCAAGGATCCCGCCCACGGCCTGTGGCTGGACACGGTGTACAACATCGGCCAGTATGTTCAAAAGGCGCGCACGGGCGCCAAGGCGAGGTCGGGGACGCCATGAACAGCGCACCGGGCAGCGAACTTCTTCCCAGCGGCGAGCGGCAACTGTTCGTCGAGCAGTTTGAGAAGGACGTACGGTTTTTTCAGCTTTTCTTCCTGCTGATCAAACGCTCCTGCCCGATCAAGAACGTGGACCTGGTGTGGGTGGAGCACGGCCCGTCGGGCCGCGCCGGTCTGCGGCACCTGGGGATCACGGAAGCGCTGGCGAGTCCCAATTCCAGCCTGCTGGGCCTGCGCGAGGGGAACCCCCACCCGAACTTCTGCAACCTGATCAACGGCTACGGGCGGCACGAGGCCGAGACCTGCGGGCGATCGGACAAGGCCGCCGAGGAGTCGATCCGCGATACCGGGAAGACGCAGGTCTACCGCTGCCACTTCGGCCTGGTCGATATCGCCGTTCCGGTGATGGTGGGCAGCCAGCACATCGCCACGCTGTTCACCGGCCAGGTGCTGCGCGAGCCGCCCAGCAAGGAAGGCTTCCAGCAGATCGCCCGCGACGTGGCGGAGTTGCCGCACATCGATCTCAAGCAGCTCGATCGCGCCTACTGGGAGGTTCCGGTGGTCAGCGAGGACGATATCCGCAACACCACCGAGATCCTGGAGGGCTTCGCCGAGTACATGGCCAATGCCTGGCAGCGCATGGCCGAGACGGTCAAGGAACGCCGCCGCAAGGACCGCGAGCTGGTGATCTCGCGCAAGGAATTCGCCCACCACGCGCTGGAAAGCTCGCCCGCCGGCACGGCGAGCCCGGAAGAGATGCGCGAGCTGGCGCGCAAGATCGGCTTCACGCAGCCGCCCAACCGCGTTCTGGTGCTGCGGCTGGAAGCCGAGGAGGACGGCCCGGCGGCGGGCGGCTCCCTCGACCTGAGCCTGGCGACCGCGCTCCAGGCGATCGAGGATCTGTGCGACAAGCTGGAAAACGTGGTCGCGGTCCACCTGTGGAAGACGGGCATCTGCGTCTTCCTGCGCGACGCAGGCTCGCCGCGCACGCACGCGACCGAGTTCCACGCCCACCGGCTGGCCACCCAGATCCTGCACGCCATTCAGGAGCGGTGCGCGCTGCGCGTGCGGGTGGGCATCGGGGGGGTGGCGAAGAACTGGGGCGACCTGGCGCAATCGTATCGGGAAGCCTGCACGGCGCTGGCCGGATCTCCGGGGGCGGTGGCCACCTACGTGCGGCCCACCGGCTCGTTCAAGGAGCTGTCCCGGCTCTCCGAGCAGATCTGCCGGCTGGTGAAGGAGCGGCGGCTGGACGAAGCCCGCTCCGCCATCGTCTCCCTGCCCATGCTGATGAGCCGCCGGCTGGGCTCGCGGGCCGACGACCTGGTGGCCGCGCGGACCTTCCTGTCCGCGGCCCTGGAGGCCCTGGATTTCAGCGTCCGCGACCTGGGCTGCGACCGCGCCGCGGTGGCGGGGTTGTGCGGCCAGGCGCAGGAGGAGTTCCGGCGCGCGTCCAACGTTCTCCAGTTGCACGAGATCTGGGTCCACTCGGGTAGCGGCCTGCTGGACGAGGTGCGCCGGCTGTATTCCGGCAAGCCCAAGAAGCTGGTCCAGCGGGCCAGCCAGATGATGGAACGCCTGCTGGAGCGCGGCGCCACCCCCCGGCAGCTTTCCATCCGCGAGATCGCGGCCGCGCTCGGCATCTCCACCAGCCACCTGAGCCGCCTGTTCAAGCGCGAGACGGGGCAGACCTACGAGCACTACCTGATGGGGCGGCGCGTCGAACTGGCCCGGCGGCTACTGCTGGATCCGCTCCAGAACGTCTCCCAGACGGCGCAGCGGTGCGGCTTCACCGATCCGAGCTACTTCGCGCGCGTCTTCCGCAAGGTCGCCGGCTGCTCGCCGTCGGAGTATTGCCGCAGCCCGATGCGCCACTCCGGCTCGCCGGAGGGTTCGGGAGAATACCAAACGGAATGCAGGGCATGATCATTTGGGACCTTCACTGCCATCCCGACGACGCCCGGTTGCCGGGACGGAACCTCACCGAAAAAGTTGAAAACCTTCTTACCATCGCCGACCGGGTCGGCATCGAGCGGCTGGGGTTGCTTTTGCGGGCGGAGGGCAAGGAGCGCGAGGTCGAAGAGGCGCTGGAGCGGCACCGGAAGCGTGTGTTCGCCTTCCTGTGGATGACGCTGTGGAACGAGACGGTGGAATCCAACATCGCCAGGCTGAACCGCTGGGTGGCCGACGGCCCCATGGTGGGGATGAAGCTGGCCGGCACCGACGGGGTTTGCAGCCTGCCCATCTACTTCCCCATCTTCGAGCGCGCGGCGCGGCTTCAGGCGGGCATCTTCGTTCACGCCTGGCTGCAAATGGGGGGCAACCCTCCCCGGCCCGGCGGCCTGCTTCAGCCTAACGAATCCAAGCCCCAGGACGTGGCGGCGCTGGCGGCGCGGCTGCCGGAGACGCCCATCATTTGCGGCCACGGCGGGGGCGATTGGGAGCCGGGTATCCGCGCGGTGCGGGCGGCGAAGAACGTCCTGTTCGAAGTCAGCGGCAGCTTCCCCACGCGCGGCATGGTGGAGATGGCGGTGCGGGAGCTGGGCGCGGAGCGGATCGTCTACGGCAGCGACATCTGCGGGCGCAGCTTCGCTTCGCAGTTGGCCAAGGTGCACGGCGCCGACGTTGCCGACCGCGACAAGGAACTCATCTTCAGCGGCAATCTCAAACGGATTCTTACGCCGATGCTGAAAGCGAAGGGGCTGCTATGATCCGCATCCACAGGCGCGGTTTCCTGGCGGCTCCGGCGGCGGGCGCGGCCGCTTCCCTGCTCGGCGCCGCTCCGGTTGCGCAAGACATCGTCGATACGCACGTGTACCTGTCCCGCTGGCCGGGGCGGCGGCTGAAGGGCGACGAGACCCCCGACCTGGTGGCGCTGCTGCGCGCCCGCGGCGTCTCCCAGGCCTGGGCCGGCAGTTTCGACGGCCTGCTGCACAAGGACGTGGCGGGGGTGAACCAGCGGCTGGCGGAGGAGTGCGACCGGCACGGGCGCGGCTTCCTGGTTCCGTTCGGCTCGATCAACCCCACCCTGCCCGGCTGGGAGGAGGACCTGGTCCGCTGCCGCGATCAGTTCCACATGCCGGGCATCCGGCTCCATCCCAACTATCAGAACTACACGCTGCGGGACCCGGAGTTCGCACGGGTGGCGCGGGCGGCGTCCGAAATGGGGCTGCTGATCCAAATCGCCGCCTGGATGGAGGACGAGCGCTGCCAGCACCCGCGGATGCAGGTGCCTACTGTCGACCTGACGCCGCTGGCCGGCATCCTGGAGAAACTGCCGCGCGCGCGTGTGCTGGTGCTGAACGGCTTCACCAACGCCAACCGCGCGGCCCAACTGCTGCCGCGGGCGGCGGACGCCGGGCGGCTGGCGTTCGACTTCGCTATGCTGGACGGTCTGATGCAC
>CAYOTD010000032.1:0-15000 GCA_964406685.1 uncultured Solibacteraceae bacterium
CGAAGGCGTCCTGAACCATCGCGATCCTGTCACCTTTGTTAAGATCTGACTTAGACCAGACGTCTAGTGCTATCCTCGGTTTCCAGGAAGCCATGCCGGCCAACCTCACCGCCGACTACCTGGACGCCGAGCGCGAGTACAAAGCCGCCGCCACGCAGACGGAGAAGATCGCCGCTCTCGAGCGGATGATGGCCACCCTGCCCAAGCACAAGGGCACGGAGAAGATGCAGGCCGACATCCGCCGGCGGCTCTCGCAGGCGCGCAAGGAGGCGCAGAAGAAGGGCGCTCACCACGCCGCACCGTTCTATCAGATCGAGAAGGAAGGCGCCGGCCAGGTGGCGCTGATCGGCCCGCCCAACTCCGGCAAGTCACAACTGGTCTGCGCGTTGACTCACGCTACTCCGGAAGTGGCCGACTATCCCTTCACCACCCGCATGCCCACTCCCGGCATGATGCCCTTCGAGGACGTGCAGATCCAGCTTGTGGACCTGCCGCCGCTGGCCAGCGAGTACTCGGAGCCCTGGCTTCCGCACGCCATCCGCGGTGCGAACATGAGCGTCCTGGTGCTGGACGTCAACGACGCCGCCGTGCTGGAGGAGATCGACTACGTATTGAAGGTGATCGAGGAGCGGCACCTGGCCCCGCCGCGCCTGGTGGCCGCAAACAAGATCGATCTCGACGCCGCGGCGGACAACTATGCAGCGCTGGAGGACCTCTATCGCGGCCGGTTCCCCATGCTGGCGGTCTCGGCGCTGACCGGGGACGGCCTCGACCGCTTCCGCCGCGCGGTGTTCGACGCCCTCGGCCTGGTACGCGTCTACACGAAGGTCCCCGGCAAGAAGCTGGAGGCCACCGCCCCCTATGTGCTCAAGCGCGGCAGCACGGTGGGGGACGCCGCGCGCCACGTCCACAAGGACTTCGCCGAGCAACTCAAGTTCGCCCGCCTGTTCCGCCTCGAAGGCGGCCGCGACGGCCTGATGGTGGAGCGTTCACACATGGTCGACGACCGCGACGTGCTCGAGTTTCACATCTAATTCGTGGCAGGGGTGACGGGTCCCGTCCTCAGCTCCCCACCAGTTGGTTCAACTGGCCGATGACGGCGCGGAGGGTCTCCGCCTGGGCGTTCAGTTGCTCTGCGGCCGCGGCGCTTTCCTCGGCGCCGGCGGCGGTCTTCTGCGTCACTTGTTCCATGCTGGCGATGGCGCGCGCGATCTCTTCGATGCCGCGCGCCTGCTCCTGGCTGCCGTGATTGACTTCGTCGACCAATGTGTTCACCGTCCGCGCCTTTGCGGTGATCCCTTCGATGGCCGCCGCAACCTCTTCCAGGCGTTTGCTGCCCTCGGTCGACCGCGCCACCGACTCTTCGATCAGGCTGGTCGTGTCGCGAGCCGCCTGCGCCGAGCGCTGCGCCAGGTTCCGCACCTCCTCGGCCACGACGGCGAATCCCAGGCCCGCTTCGCCCGCCCGGGCCGCCTCAACCGCCGCGTTTAGCGCCAGGATGTTGGTTTGAAACGCGATCTCGTCGATTACCTTGATGATCCTCGAGATCTTCTCACTCGATGTGTTGATCTGGCCCATCGACTCGACCATCCGGCCCAACCTCGCATTGGCGTCGGCGACGATACGCGCGGTTTCCTCCATCGACTGAACCGCCGTCCGGGAGCTTTCGGCGTTGCGGCGGGTCATCGAACTGATCTGGTTGGTCGCCGCCGAGGTCTCCTCGAGCGAAGCGGCCTGGGCACTGGAACCCTGCGCCAGCGTTTGGCTGGCGGAGGAGACCTGCCCCGCCGCGGAAACCATCTGGTCCGCCGCCTGGCCAAGATCCTTCGTCGCCCGGCGCAGGCTGTTATTGATCCGCCGCATCAGAAACCCCGCCCCGGTGATCAGCGCCGCCACTACGCCGAGTACGAAACAGTAGAGAGCGAACCGGACCGCCGCCGCTCGCGACTCGACCCGCTCCCTCTGCTGACGATCCTGTTCTCGCGCGCGCTGCTCCAGCTTCTGAACGGCCTCCAGAACGGCTTCGAACCGGGGGGCGGATTCTTCGATCAGGACCCGCTGTGCCTCCGCATAGTCGCCGAGAAGCAGAACTTCAGTGACTTTCGCGTTGGCGGCGGTCAGGGCCTGGTACGTCGAAGCCATAGCGGCGCTATCGGCGCCCGCGGCCCGGATGCTCGACTGCGCCTCGTTGTTCAGCACCTTGGATTGCTCCAGCAGCCGCTCGATCGTGTCCGGGTCTTTCTCCCGCACCAGCCTCTGCGTCGTGCTCTGGACTCGCCCGGCACTTCCTATCAACGCGAAGAGCGATTCGTTCCGGCGCTCGGATTCCGCCGCCTGCCGCCTGGCCGCGGCAGAGGAATCGTACAGGACATAAGACAAACCGCCCACGGTTGCGGCCAGCGCGATCACAAAGGCGCCGACCAGCAGCATCAGTTGTTGTGAAACCCTCGCCGACTTCATGTTCAACCTCGCTCCCCCCGCAGAGGCGCAGCTGTCACTTCAGCCTGGCGGCCACAAGACTCACCACGATCGATCCGATCGGCCGGCCGCCGTCCAGAACCGGAAGGCCGACCTGCACCACCTGGGCGCCGGACGACTCGTCAACTTCGAGAGGGCCGTAATAGATTCTGCCGGCCATCGGGATGCTGTGTTTGTCTTTGCCTTTGTGCGACCAGCTTGACGTTTTCGATAGAAACGCGACTTTGCCTCCGTCGGCGCCCGACACGAAGCACTCCGCCATCGAGCCGTCTCTCTTCGTCTTGAGATACTCCGCCAGCGGGTTCTTGGACAAGGACCGGACAAACGGATCGAGGATGCTCAGCCCCTTCCACTTGTCGTTCGTCATGACCTTCGCTTCCGCGGCGGGTGACGCGTTGTAGGCCTTCACGGCCGCCACCACGGTCGGGTCGGTGCCAAGCGCCTGCAACTGCTTCGCCCGGGCTTCGACACTTGCCTTTATTTGGGGACTCAGAGTCTGGCCCCACGCTCCGGCCGCCAGCACACCAAGCGCCAACACGGCCGCGAACCGGTATTCTGCATGTCTCATGGTTCTCACCTTCTTCCTTCGTCCGCTAGAACGAGTACGTGTGAAATAAATAGAGATAAGTCGGACGCACGCCCGCCGTGGTCCTGTTCACGAAACCGCCTTTGAAGAAGTAGCCGTAGCCTGCTCCAGCCTGGAAGTGCTTGTACTTGTACGTGGCGAACAGGTCCGCTTCCTGGCCGACATGACGCCCCGCCGTGCCGGCCGCCGAACGAACGATTGCCTTGCCCGCTCCGCTATAGAGCGCGTCGCGAACGCTGGCCAGCCAGAAGCTGTTGTACATCACGTTCAACGACAGGCTCTTCGTCAATCCGTAGGTCGCCAGAGATCGGGCGTTATGCAGGTTGCGCCAGCCGAACAGGTCCTGATGGCCGAACTTGTCGTGACCCGACGGATACATCTGATCGAACGTCGCGCTCCTGGTCGCGTCGCTCGGATCGTCCGTGCCCGAAGCGTACTTGTACTCGCCCGACAGGTCGAACGTCCGTTTGCCGATGCTCCATCGGCGGCTCAACATCCCGAACCAGGCGAGCGCCCTGTGGTGGCCCGCTCCGACCTTTCCGCGCTGAAAGGCGGTTTCGAAGCTGTACTTCATTCCGGAGGCGAGTGGTCCGGCGAGGCGAAAGCCGAACGTGTTCACGCCCAGCTTGTCGGTGCCGGCCGCCTTTGTTCCGCCGGTGAATCCGCCCGGGCGGTTCTGGTCGTGGCGCAGCACATACACCTCAAGCAGGTTCTTTCCCACGAAGCCCGGGAACGTATTGTAGGTTCCCCAGATGCGGTCGCCAAGCACCGGCCGGTTGTACTCGCCGATCCGAACCTTGGCCGGCGAGATCATCAGCACTTCCAACTGCGCCCAGCCCAGCCGGTACCAGGTGCGCGCCTGATCCCAGGTGCGCGACAGATTCCCCCATTGTGGCGAGCCGATCAGCCGGGCCTCGCCGTAGTTGAGCATCATGCGCCCGACGCTCATCCCGAAGCCCTTCTTGTTGTCGCCGAACAACTCAATGTAGCTTTCCTGCACGTCGAGCTGATCCCGGACCGTATTGGGCGCGTTCGGCCCGTACCAGGGCGCGCGGGAATCCTGTGCCATGGCCGACAGTTTCAACCACTTCGCCGCTTTCCAGGTAAGCCCAAACCTGGTGCGCGCCAGGCCTGTGGTCAGATCCGGATCGCGCCCAAAGCTCACCCCTTCGCGCGTCTCGTAGCGCACTCTCTGTTCGAAACTCAGTTTCAGCTTCCCGGTGGTGGCTTCGGACACATGATCGCCCAGACGGGCGCCGAGATCCCAGCTCTGCCCCGGAGTTGGAGTTGCAGACAGAAACGGCAGCACTACTGCCGCTGTAACTACGCTTCGGCTCATCCCCGAACCTCCCGCACGCACTCAGTAAATGACTCAGCCCCGAGTGCTGGCCTTCGATAGTACATATCGGTCCCAGGCAGCGGCAATTTAGTGCCATCAGCAACAGACGGGAGGTTTCCCATGGCTGTTGGGAAACGTCCCGTCTGTCCCCGGTCTACGCGGTCTACGAAATCGGGAACAGATCGTACGCCTTTCGGTAATATGTTCTGGAGGAGATGAATTCATGTCCTGCAAGATTGGTTTTGTCGGCCTTGGCATCATGGGCAAGCCCATGTCCCGCAACCTGATGAAGGCGGGCCATCGGCTCACCGTGTTCGACGTCGTTCCGGAGGCCGTGGCTGCGTTGGCCGCCGATGGCGCCACCGCCGGCGCATCGGCCGCCGACGTGGCGTCGAAGTGCGAGATCGTGATCACGATGCTGCCCGACGGACCCGAAGTCGACGCCGCCATCCTCGGCCCGGGTGGTGTGCTGGAAGGAGCCAGGGCGGGCGCTCTCGTCATCGACATGAGTTCGATCAGCCCGCTGGTGGCGCAGAAGGTGGGCAAGGCGTGCGCCGCCAAGGGCGTCGATTTCCTGGATGCGCCGGTCTCGGGCGGCGAACCCGGCGCCGTCGCCGGGACCCTGGCCATCATGGTGGGTGGCCAGCCTCAGGTCTTCGAGAAAGCCGTTCCCATACTTAAAGCCATGGGCGCCTCCGTCACCCTCACCGGACCGGTGGGCGCGGGCAACGTCACCAAGCTGGCGAATCAAATCATGGTGGCCTGCAACATCGCCGCCATGGGCGAGGCCCTCGTGCTGGCGACCAAGGCGGGCCTCGACCCGGAAGTGGTCTTCAACGCGATCAAGGGCGGGCTGGCGGGGTCCAACGTGCTCAACGCCAAGGCGCCCATGGCCATCGCCCGCAGCTTCAAGCCCGGCTTCCGCATCCGCCTGCACCAGAAGGACCTGCGCAACGCCCTGCTGGCGGCCGAGTCGATGAAGGTCGCTCTTCCGCTTACCAGCACCGTGCAGCAGATGCTGATGGCGCTGATGAACGACGGCAAGGGCGACTTCGACCACTCCGGCATCGTCACCTTCATCGAGAAGATGGCGCAGGTGGAAATCAAGAAGCCGTAGGCGGGATCAGGCGCCGTAAACGCTGTCCATCACGTCGAGCGCGAAACGGGTGGAGACCGTGGCCGGACCTCCGCCCATCTCGATGCCCACTTCCACCGCTTCCATGACCTCATCGCGCGTGGCGCCGGCCGCGGCGGCCTGCTCGATGTGCCACTGCATGCAGGATTCGCAGTCGATCACCACCGAGATGCCCACCGCGATCAGCTCCTTCTGCTTCCTCGGCAGCGCGCCGTCGGAGTAAGCGGCGCGCTCCATTTCGAGAAACGCCGCGTAGACTCTCGACTTGGATGCCAGCAGGCGGGCGTGCGCCGCCTTCCGCTTGTGCGCGATCTCTTGCAGTTTATCCATCGCGCTACTCGCGGCGCTTCTCGGCGTCCGCGACGACTTCGCGCAGCCAGGCGAGGGACCGCTCGATCATCGGCCCGCCCTGCCCTTCGCACTCGATCGACAGCACGCCGTCGAATCCGCCGTCGGCCAGGATCTCCACACACTGGCGAATGTTCTCGGCGTTGACGCCCTCGCCCACGGCGCAGTGGCGCACGGCGATGCCGGTCAGCTCGCCGCGCGCCGCGGCGGCCAGCGATGGGCTCACGTCCTTGATATGGACGTGGCTGACTTCGTTCTCAAAGCGCGCCAGGAACGCCACCGGGTCCTGGCCCGCGATGAAGGTGTTGCCCGTGTCCATGTTCATCCGCAGGTAGGGCGAGTCGGAGAAGTTGAGCATCTCGGCCATGTACTCGGGCTTGGTGGTGAAGTGGCCGTGGGGCTCGATGTTGACGATGATTTCGTAGGCCTCGGCCAGCGGCAGTACTTGCTCGTAGATGCGCCGCATGTGCTCCAGGGTCTCGTGGTCGCTCATGCCGGGGGGCGGCAGGCGGTCGTCGGTGGTGTCCACGCGCGGGCAGCCGGCCAGCTTCGCCCAGCGCATCGTGTGGAGGATGTACTCGACCCCCAGGGTGGCGCCCTCGGGCTTCGACAGCGGAAAGGCGGCGTCGATCTGCGAGAAGCGGATGCCCAGTTGGTCCATCTTCCTCCGCAGCAGCAGCGGGTCCTCCCACAGCGCCACGTGCGGCTGGTAACCCAGGCCGTGGATCCAGCTCACCCCGTCGATGGCGCCGCACTCGATGTAGGCCAGCCCGTTCCGCTTCGCCCACTCCAGGCACTGATCGAAGTTCCAGTAGGCGGAGTTGAAGGCGTCGGTATGGAAACCGATTTCGAGCATGGCGTTTTACGCCGCCGCGAGCCCCCGCAGGTTCCAGCCGCAGATTACGCTGGCCTGGAACTTGTCGCCGCCGGGGCCCGGCCAGTGCGTCTCCAGGCTGATGTAGCCCTTGTAGCCGGCGGCCAGCAGCGCGGCGATCTGTCCCTTCCAGTCCACCGAGCGCGTGCCCAGGGGTCCCCAGACCGGCTTGCGGTTCTCGATGTGACAGTCCTTCGCATGGACGTGCGCGATGCGGTTCGCCGGCAGCAGGTTGAAGCCGTATGGATACGGTTCCTCCCCGGCGCACAGGCTGTTGGCGGGATCCCAGACCACCTGCAAGGCGGGATTGGCCACCGCCCCGAGCACCGCGGCCGTCTCCGTGGCGGTGGCCACGTTGCAGGCGTGCTCGTTCTCGATTCCGACGATGAGGCCCTCCTTGCCGGCCTTCTCGGCCAGCTCCGCCAGACCCTTCACCACGCCGTCGAAGCACTTCTTCGGCTCCACCGTCCGCCAGTAGCTGAACACGCGGATGATCTTGCAGTCGAAGAACTTCGCGATCGAGAAGGCGTGCTCGGCCAGGCGCGGCTGATCCTGGAAGGTGTGCTTGGAGGCGAACACGTCGTGCTGGACGCGCTCGTCCACCGGAGGGGAGTTCGGCAGCACGCACTTCAGCAGCGGCGAGGCGATCGAGACCACCTTGAGCCCCTTGGCCCCGATGATGTCGCGCGCCCGCGCCAGCTCGTCCTGGCTGAGGTCCATGATGTTCTTGCCCCACAGGACACGCAATTCGACACCGGTCATGCCGGTGGCAAGAATCGGCTCCAGGGATTTCTCAAGGTCGGCGGTGTACTCGTCCGTGATGGCGGCGATGGGGATCTTGGGCTCCATAATCTGCCCATTGTATAACGCGGAGCCGCGGGCGCGGACCCAGCGATCAGTTCCCGCGCGCACGGTCCGGGTTGGACAGACCCGAGGAAGACTCCGCCGAGGCAAGATCGCCGGCGCCGGCGCCCCTGGCGCAGGCCGCCAGAGACTCCCGTTCACAAACCACGTGAGGATGTCCGGCAGGGTTGAAGCGGCCTGAGATCAGGTAAGCCGCACCGGCCGACGCCGCCACCCAGGGCTGAAGCAGAAGCAAGGGCGCCACGTATTTCTTCGATCGGACAAGGGACTCGCTCACGCCCCACACCCTGGTGCTCCGGCGCATTCCCGGAATCTGCGGGATCGCGAAACGCCGCAGGCCCAGTTCGGGCCGGCGCCGGCCATACTTCACCAGCGCCTTGGCCGATTGCTTGGGCGTCGTGATACCGGCGTCCGCGATGAAACTCCGCCGGAGAGCGCCGGGATAGTAGAAATTGATGATGCCCCGCGCGAAGTCGGCGCAATTGCGGTAGAGCAGATGGAAACGCCGCCGGTTTCGTTGCGCATTGAGATGCCGCACCAGACGTTCATCGTCCTCGCGCGAGGTTTCCAGCGCGAAGCCGTAGATGCCGCGATCGTACGCAACGCCGGCCAGTTGAGTCCAGTTTCCCTTGGGTGGCTCGCCCCCCGGACCGTCGGGGACAAGCTCGCGGAGGTGTTCCCGGCGATATCTATCCCTGAGTTGTTCGACGAGGGCCGCATTGGCGGACGCAGGCACGTCCTCCGGCCGGTTCACCGCATATAGATAAGGCAACAAGGGCACCGCGATCCAGTCGCGTCCCGCGATCCGGTTGTACCGGCTGATGACGACTCCGGATTCTCCGGGCCCACACAGCCGGAGCTTCGTGGGCGTCTCGGCGCACACCCCGGACAGATAGATGGCCGCATGCCCGGTGGGAGTGAAGAAACCGAACTTGCCAAACGGCTCACCCACCAGGAGCGCAACCCCCCCGGACAACCGCGCAGCCCCCGCAAGAACAAGGACCGCCAGGACTCCGCTCATCGTGGGCATGCGCTCACTATGCGACTATAGCATTCCGGCGGCGGCCACGAACCGGTCTGGCTTGAGCGTGGCGCAGGCTCTCAGCACGAGCGCCGCCCGCAGTCCTTCAGCCTATGGCCGCTTGCGTCCGGCGGGTCGCCATGGTAAATCTCAAGTCACAACGGCCGGCGCGCTGGGGCCGCCGCCGATCAGGGTGGCTGGAGATGATAGGGATCCGTGCTCGCATCGTTCATCTTTCCGATCTGCACTTCAGCCGCTCCACGCCGGACACCCTGCTTGACGAGCTGGAGAAACTGATCCGGCAGGAGAAGCCGGACGTGCTCGCCGTCACGGGCGATCTCTGCGATCACCCCTATCCTTCCTACATGAAGAAGGCCTGGTGCTGGCTCCGGAAGGTGCGCCTGGCTTGCGAGAGCCGGCCGGCCGTTCTGGTGGTGCCGGGAAACCACGACTACAAGTGGTGGGGCAACATCGGTCTTCGCTCCTTCAGCCGCGTGCCGTTCCTCGCCTGGCTTGCCGCCGGCGTGGAGACCGAGGCCGAACCCACAACCGGGGCCATGCTCCGGCTCGCCCTTCACAGCCTGCTGCCGCGGACGCGCCGGCTCGACTATGGTGTGCCGTGGAGGCGTTTCGACAGGCTCGGGATCGAGTTCTTCTGTTTCGACTCCGTCCCGCCGTTTGAGATGTTCGCCTGTGGTGAGATCTCCCCCCGGGACCTGGGCAGCTTCGACGAGATCCTGCGCGGCGATCGCGGGTGTCTTCCGGCTCCGGACGCATACTTCAAGATCGCGCTTGTGCATCATCATCCCTTGCCCACGCGCTTCGTCCCCAAGAAGCGCAAGGAGCGGCTGTTCGATAGCCTGATGGTGTTCCACAACGCCGGCATGTTCCTGAAGCGGATCTGCGACTGCGACTTTCAGATGGTGCTGCACGGACACCGGCACTTTGCCGGCCAGGCGCGCTACAACGCCGGGCCGGAGACTTCCCCCGAGAACACCGTCTGGATCGTGAGCGCGGGCACGGCCGCCGCGCCGGAATTGGACGATCCGTTGGGACACCACCTCAACATCATCGACCTGATGGAAGACGACACGATCGTCTTCCATTCCCGGTACTTTTCCGAGGTCGAATGCAAGGCGAGAGGCAGCGGCGCCTGGGTGCTGTCGCCGCTTGCCGAAGCGCGGTCGGTGCGCGCCCGCAGGCACGGGACGCGCCAGGGTTATTCGGCGAAGATGATCCGGAAGCAGGTCACCATCACCCCGGATGGATACACCCGGCTGGAGGTTCACCACCTCGGCTGCCGCGCGGTGAACTCCGAAGGCCTGGACGGGAGACGGATCGAGCTCGAGGCGCCGGAACCCACCTACATCCGAGGACTGGAACTGGTGAACCTGGAGCATAGCCCGCCCTACCAGCACCTGTCCATCTCCAACGCCGGACTCCGGACCGTAGTGGCGCGCCATGAATTCGGCCGGCTCGAGAAGGAGTTCTCCGCCGGCTTTCGCATACGGCTGATCAACGGTCACGCCTTGAACGCACAGCAATCCCGGCGGAAGCATGGCGAGCAGCAGGTGGGATGGGAGTACTCCAGCCTCCTCTGCGACGTGCCCTGCGAGAGCCTTCGCATGGAGATAGTTTTCCCCGACGGCATCCAGTATGAGAAGCCGGATGTCGAAGTTCTCTTCCAGACCTGGTCCGCCGAGTCCGGTCAATCCAAAGCATGGGAAGAGCTTCCCCACCACGAAGCCGAACGCGAACGCGTAAGAGGGGATCTGAAGCCGGAGCCGGGCAGGATCGTGTTCGAATGCCACCAGCCCATTCCCGGGTTCATCTACCAGCTTCGCTGGAGGCTCCCCGAAACCACCCAGATCGTGCCCCCGGTCCATGCCGAAGACCGGGTGGAAGCCGGCAAAGCCGGTCTGTTGCGCATCCTGGACGGCGCCGCCCGGGGCGCCCCCGAAGAGACGGCCAGGTTCGAATCCTCAACCGGCCTGCTGAACCTGCTGGCAAGAGACATTGCCGCAACTCTCCGGTTTCCCGAGCCCGAGAGCATCGAACTGAGTCTGGCGATTTACGACTCCGGCACAAAGAAGCTGCGGCTGGTCTGCGCCAACAGCGGAGCGCCCCAGCGCATCCAGGCAAGGACCTTTGCGCCCGGCGAGGGTTGCGCGGGCTTCGCTTTCGAGAAGGCCCGTGTCGTGCTGTATCATCCCCGGCGCGATTCGGTCGGCTACTTCATCTCCGCCCAGGAGTGGGACTCGGGCAAGGACGGAATCGAAGACGGGGACGGCCCGGCGCGAAATGAGCGCGTGTTGCTCTGCGTCCCGTGTGTGACGCCCGAGAATATCATGCTCGGCGTGGTCAGCCTGGGCTCCCGGCGGCCGGACACACAGTTGGCGAGGCTGTTTGACGAGCCTCCGGCGGATTTGGACAACCACTTGAAATCACTGGCCTTGTTGACCGACATGGTGGCCGGCGCTATCCTGGAAGAGGCGAGGATGTGGCATGTTACCAACCTGGGATCCTGAGGAAGCGCAACAGAGCGGGGCGGACACGGGGCAGCGCGAGCACTCTCGGGGGATGATCAGCATTCCTTACCGCCGGCCGGCGCCCGAGGATGTACGGCTGATCATCGGTACCGAGACCTTCCGGCGGCTGCACGGAGACCGGGATGACACCTCGGCCGGATCGGACGCCTCCCCCGCTCCGGGTGACGTCGGCCGGGCTTAGCGCATTGCGGTCCCGGACCGTTCAGTCATCCCCGACGATGGCCTGAATGGTGGCCGGTGCGTTTCCTTCCAGACGGTTGTTAACGAAGATGTAGGCCTCCTGGCGCTCGGCGCGCGCGCGCCGGATCAGCGCTTTGATCGACTCGCGCGCGGGCGGGTTGGGGTCCTGAATCTCCTTGTACGGCGAGAACTGCTTGACCGCCTCCTCGTAACTGCGCCCGTGCCGCAACAGCGCGCGCGTGAGGGTGAAATCGGCCGTGAAGGCGCCATCGAGAACGATCTGCCGGGCCAGCTCCGGCATGCGGGTCCAGGCATTGAAGACGTGCGCGACGTTGCGCTCCCGAAGCACGCCGAAGTACTCCGCGCCAAGATACTCCGGGTTGCGGATCTCGACCGAATAGCGCCAGCCCTGGGGCAGCGCGGCCAGGAATCCCTCCAGTGCGGCGAGGAATTCGTCCGCGCCGGAGAAGCTCTTCTTCGAAAAGGTCCCGAACTCGAAGATCAGCGCCGCCACGCGCGCGCGGTGCGGCTCCAGCGCCTTCAGCAGCGCACTGTCGAGCAGCCGCACATTGAGGAAGTTCTCGTTCGCCTGCCCGGCGCGCGATCCGTACCGCGCGTGAGCGGGAAACACCCTGGCGGTGATCTCCTCGGGGACCTTGAAGGCGAACCGCAGCGGGGCGGGCGCGGAGGCGAACAGCTTGCGCCAGTAGTCGTCGGATGGAAACTGGTAGAAGCTGAAATCGCCGCATACAACCGGAAACGTCCGGGCGTACTCGGCCAGGCACTCGGCTTCAAACTTCTTCCGTGAGAACCGGCCGCGCGTCCGGTAGTTCTCCTCGTGGTAGATCTGCCCCAGCCAGCCCTCATATTTCCACGAGCTCGTGCCGAGAAAGACCCCCTCTCCGGCCAGCGCGTGCAGCTTCTCGGCCAGCGGCGAGTTCGACTCTTCGAACAGGGGAAGCACTCGAAACCGCCGTTGTACCACATGCACACACCACGGAACAAACCCGTGATCCGCATGGTGCAAATGGCGCCGCCCGGTGCGCTACGATGAGTCTCGGTGAATCCATGCTGAGACGAACGATCCTGCTGACGCTCCTTGCCGCCACGATAACGGTTTGCTTCGCCGCCCCGCCCCGCTGGTACAAGGGCAACCTGCACACGCACACCTTGAATAGCGACGGCGACTCGACGCCGCACGAGGTGGCCACCTGGTACCGGGAACACGGCTACCAGTTTCTGATTCTGTCCGACCACAACTACCTTACCGATCCGGCCGGTCTGAACGCCACCCTGGGCGCGCCGGAGAAGTTCCTGCTCATTCCCGGCGAAGAGGTCAGCGACAGCTTTGAGAAGAAGCCGGTGCACCTGAACGCCTACAACCTGGGCAAACTCGTCCCACCGCCGCATGGAACCTCGGTGTCGGACACGATCCGCAACAACGTGAGCGCGATTCGCCAGGCGGGCGCCGTGGCGGCGTTGAATCATCCCAACTTCCAGTGGGCCGTCTCGGCCGAAGACATGCTCGCGGTCAGGGAACTGACCCACGTCGAGATCTTCAACGGCCACCCTTCGGTGAACAACTTTGGCGGCGGCGGCTCCCCCTCGCTCGACCAGATGTGGGATACCCTGCTCACCGCCGGCCGGCGGGTCTACGGCGTCGCCACCGACGATGCGCATCACTTCAAGAAGTTCGGCGCCGAGCACGCCAACCCCGGCCGCGGCTGGGTCTGCGTGCGGGCGGAATCCCTGACCGCCGAGTCCATCGCCCGCGCCCTTGCCGCCGGCGATTTTTACGCCTCCACCGGAGTGAAGCTGAGCGGTGTCAGCGCCACCCCCTCCGGCTACTCTCTCGAAATCGACCGGGCAACCTGGGAGAAGACCACCACCTGCTTCATCGGTACAGGCGGCAAGGTCCTGGCCACCAGTTTCGATCAGAAGCCCAGCTATCGCCCCTCCGGCGCCGAAGGTTACGTCCGCGCCCGCGTGGAATCCTCCACCGGCGCCAAAGCCTGGACGCAGCCGCTCTTCCTGGACACGAAGCGTTAGACGGACTTCGACCGCTTCTCCAGAATCCCCATCTCCTTGGCGGCCGCCGTCAGCCGGTCGCGAAAGTCGGGGTGTGCGATGGCAATCAGCGCCTCGGCCCGCTGCCGCAGGCTCTTGCCGTGCAGATAGGCCACGCCGAACTCGGTCACCACGTAGTGCACGTCGGCGCGCGAGGTTACCACTCCCGCCGCCGGTTGCAGCATCGGCACGATGCGCGACACCTGCCCGCTCTTGGCCGTGGCCGGCAGCGCGATGATCGGGAGGCCGCCCTTGGAGTGGGCCGCGCCGCGGATGAAATCCACCTGGCCGCCGAAGCCGCTGTAGGGCAGATCCCCCATCGAGTCGGCGCACACCTGGCCGGTAATGTCCACCTCGATGGCCGAGTTGATGGATACCATGCGGTCGTTCTGCGCAATGATGAACGGATCATTGACGTAGTGGGTGGGGTGAAACTCGAAGATCGGGTTGTCGTCGATGAAGTCGAACAGGCGCTTGGTCCCCAGCACGAAGCCCGCGATCACCTTGTGCGGGTGCAGCGTCTTCTTCTCGTTGTTGACCACGCCCGCCTGAATCAGGTCGATCAGCCCGTCGGAGAACATCTCGGTGTGAACGCCCAGGTCGTGGCGGTCGCTCAGGAACCCCAGCACCGCGTCCGGGATGCCGCCGATGCCGGTTTGCAGCGTGGCGCCGTCGGGGATGAGGCCGGCGATATGGCGGGCGATGGCGCGGTGCGTGTCCGTGATCTCGTGCGGCTTCATCTCTGCCAGCGGATGAGAGCACTCGACGATCGCGTTAACCTTGCTCACGTGCAGAAAGGTGTCGCCCAGGGTGCGCGGGCACTGGTCGTTCACCTCCGCGATGACGTAGCGCGCGCACTTGGCCGCCGTGAGGGTGACGTCGATGCCCGTGCCCAGGCTCAGATAGCCGTAGTCGTCGGGCCGCGAGCACTGGATCAGCGCCACATCGATCGGGACCGCGCCGGAGGTGAACAGCCCTTCGATCTCGTGCAGAAAGATGGGCACGTAGTCGGCGCGGCCCTCCTGCACGGCCTGCCGCACGTTGCCGCCGATGAAGAAGGTGCTGTGGCGGAAGTGGCCTTCGAACTCGGGCCGCGTGTAATCCGCGCTGCCCATGGTGGCCATGTGGATCACTTCCACGTCACGTAGCTCGGGGCCGCGATTCACCAGGGCCTTCACCAGTTCCTCGGGCTCGTTGCAACCCTGGTGGATCAGCACCCGCTGGCCGGAGCGAACCACCTCCAGCGCCTTCCCGGCGGTGGTGAGTTTCGAGCGGTATAAGTCGGTCCACTTCATACCCGGGTCCTCGCTCCTCAGCCGGCAAAAAGCTCGTCCAGTTCGGCGCGCGGCGACTGCCAGGCCTCGGCCACCGCCGGGTGCACGCAGTAGCCCCGATAGGTGTAGACGCCGCGGCGCAGCTCGGCCGAGCCCAGCAGCGCCTCTTCCACGCCGCGCTCGGCGATCCGCTCCACGTAGGGCAGCATGGCCTGCGCCAGGGTGGTGCTGGTGGAATGTCCGATGTGGGCGGTCATGTTCGGCACCGCGTAATGCACCACGCCG